>DASPUC010000026.1 GCA_035623075.1 Nitrospiraceae bacterium
CGCCGCCCGGTGACGGGCATGGAGGGCATGATCGGCGCAATTGGAATCGCAACAACCGACCTGACGCCACATGGTCAGGTGACACTGCACGGAGAAATCTGGGACGCGGTCAGCCGAGAACCGATCAAGCGAGGAGAAGAAGCGGAGGTCAGATCCGTTCAAGGACTGACCCTCACTGTTGCACCACCACAGAGATCATCGCCGTGAGGAGATCACAATGCCACTGTTGATTCCGCTGTTCCTGTTCCTCCTACTGATCTACGTCAGCTTCAAGCGTGTCATGGAATACGAACGCTTGGTTGTATTCGTCCTCGGGAAATTTCACATAGTGAAAGGACCAGGGATCCGAATCGTCGTCCCGATCCTGCAGCAAATGGTCCGTGTGAATCTCCAAATCGTTACCATGGAGGTTCCCTCTCAGGACATCATCACACGCGACAACATTTCCGTCAAAGTGAGCGCGGTGATTTTTCTGCGCGTCGTAGATCCGCAACGCGCTGTTTTGGCCGTCCAAGACTATCTCTACTCCACTTCGCAAATCGCCCAGACAACGCTGCGGAGCATCCTCGGTCAGAGCCAGCTGGATGATTTGCTAGCCAAGCGCGAAGAGATTAACGCCGAGTTGCAACGCATCATCGACCAGCAAACCGAGCCCTGGGGCGTCAAAGTCAGCGCGGTAGAAGTCAAGAACGTCGACCTTCCGCAGGAAATGCAACGCGCCATTGCGCGGCAGGCTGAAGCGGAACGGGAGCGTCGTGCCAAGATCATCCATGCCGAGGGCGAGTTTCAGGCCGCTCAAAAACTGGCAGATGCGGCCGACGTCATCGGCCGGAATCCTGCGGCGCTGCAACTGCGCTACCTGCAAACGCTCGTGGAAATTGCTGCAGAAAAGAACTCCACAACGATCTTCCCCATTCCGATCGATACCATCGCTCCCTTCTTCAAATGGCTGGGCCAAAAGTAGCGTGCTGAATGGGCCATTCGCCCCGTAGCTAGATTTCCACACCTGCGGCAACGCTGCCCCATCAATACCTTGGCATTCCTCATTAAGCTTTTCTAATAGTCCTGAGTTTTCCGACTGATCGAGGGCTCCGGTTCTCATCATCCATCCAGCACAAGAATTGCTGCGTAGTAGAACGTAGAAACGACGAGTAGCCTTTGAATCTAATCAACCGCGAAGTGGCTCTTACGTTATAGCAGTCATGAAGTCATTTTCTGGGTTCCCCCAAAGCGGGGAGAGGGCGCGAGGCTGCGAGAGGAGGATTGTCACCATGGATGATGAGCTGATTTCCAACGGCGACACCGAAAATCAACATCAGGTTCCGAAAGATGTCGATGCGGATGATGCGGAGGCCAGTGACCTCCTCGATGTGATTGAACGCGATTCAGCCGAAGCGAAGAACGAGCAAGAACGCCTGTCCGCCAAGGCGAGCGACAGATCGTCGAATGGTCCGTTTCTTTTGGAATCATTGTACTTCCGATCATTCGGGGAACGGGCGCTTCTCACACGAGAGGAAGAAGTCGCGCTGGCGAAACAAATCGATTACGGTACCAGAACCATTCGTGCGACGTTACACCAGGCCTTGCGATTGCTTGGGAGAGTGAAACGATCCGACATGCTGCTCGATGCCCAGCGAACGCTCCAGGCAGTCCGTCGTTTGAGCGGGCTTTCCGCCACCGCGCTCGACCAGGCGGAACACAGCTTGCAACGTGTCATCACGTCAGGCCCTCAGCCGACCAAAGTTCCACGGATGCTCACCAAACAATTGACGGCATGCCTGGCTTCCCTGCGGTCATCGCGCGGGATTCTCGAGAAAGGCAAGGATGAATTGGTCCGGTGCAATCTCCGCCTCGTCGTTGATGTAGCCAAACGTTACACAGGTCGGGGACTGACATTGTTGGATCTGGTCCAAGAAGGAAATATCGGATTGATGAAGGCAGCCGAACGGTATCAGTACCGCAAAGGATTCAAATTCAGCACCTATGCGACCTGGTGGATTCGTCAAGGCATCACACGTGCACTGGCCGACCAATCTCGAACGATCCGAATCCCCGTCCACCAAACAGAAGCGTCACACCGCATTCTCCGCGTCACCAGACGGCTCGGACAACAGCTCGGTCGTCCGGCACGCCTGGAAGAGATCGCCCAAGTCCTACGGATGCGACCGGACCGGCTTCATGAAACTGTGCAGGCGTTTCAGGAACCGGTCGCGCTCGAACACCTGGTTGGAGGCGGTGACACGGAATTTGGAGAGTTGCTGCCTGACCTCCAGGCTGTATCGCCAGATGAATACGTTCATCGGACGGAACGGACTCACCAGCTCGACCGGATTCTCGAAACACTTACTCCGCGCGAACAAATGGTGATTCGTCTCCGCTTCGGAATTGGGCAGGATCAACCCAGGACGCTCGAACAAGTAGGACAGAGTCTTTCAGTGACGCGCGAACGAATCCGGCAGATCGAGGCGAAGGCGCTGAAGAAACTCAAGACGCCGGAAGTCAAAGAGATGTTTGCTGCAATCAGATAAGTCTGGTCTATCCGACCGCCGAGAGGGCGAGGACACTGAGTCCTCGCCCTTTTAATATTCTCGACTTTCCCCTCGCTAAAACTTATGAGAGAATGGGCTTGGCTCTATCGTCCAAGACCTGATGAAGAACGCAACCGCGAGGCAGGCATACCAGTCGAGTTCTTTTCTTTCGCTTCTTGCCCTTCTGTTCCTTTTCGCCGCATCACTAGACAGCCCCGTCGTTTGGGCCAATCCGGGTGTTCCGCTCCCACCGCAAGAGGGTAAGTCTCTCTCTGTTCCCGCGGTCGTGGAAAAAGTTCGTCCTTCCGTCGTGACAATCCTCACCCGGGGAGTACCTGCAACTCCCTCGCAAGGTCAATCCGGTTCGGGTTCTGGATTAATCATTGATGAGAACGGATATATTCTGACCAACAACCATCTCGTGGCAGGCGTCAAAAGTCTCGTGGTCGGCCTCTCGACGGGTCGTCTCACACCAGGACGTGTCGTGGCCCGTGACTTTCTGCTCGACCTTGCCCTCGTCAAAATCACTGCCCCGGACTTAGTCCCAGCCACGTTGAGCCCGGCTCCATCACTCAACATCGGGGAAGCCGTCGTGGCTATCGGCAATCCCCTCGCCATGAGAGGTGGGCCCACCGTCACCGTCGGTGTCGTCAGCGCTCTTGATCGTTCCGTCCTCACTCCAGACGGCGAATCCCTCTACGACCTGATTCAAACGGATGCAGCCATCAATCCTGGTAATAGTGGTGGCCCACTGGTTGATCTTTCAGGGCAAGTGATCGGGATCAATGTCATCATCGCCCCGTCTGCTCAGGCGATCAGCTACGCGATTTCGATGGAGGCCATCTACCCGCACATTCAGTCGATGATTGTGCGAGGCACTGTGCTCCGCCCGGAATTAGGGTTTACCCCTGTCACGCTCACTCCGAGCATCATGGCCAGTTTTGGTCTTGAAGGCGACCGGGGCGTCTTGGTCCTGAACGTTGACGGCACCAAACCTGCGGCGCTTGCGGGTCTACAACAGGGCGATATCATTACCGCGCTCGATCATCACCAGCTCTATAACGTGGGGGATTTCTGGAATGCACTGCGGCGCACGGGGGACCAGCCTACCATCCAGCTGACAATTCAGGGAAAGGCAGGTCAGTCAATCATCACAATCTCGAAGCCGACATTACCGAAGGCAACTTCGTGACTCAGACTCACCTGACCACCTCCATCGATGACCATCTCGAGAGAGTGATCACGCGCTCGCCTCACGATGCAACTCGGTCGGCGGCCATATGCGAGTTTACCGAGCCAGTTCCTTATGCTGATGCCTGGAAGCTTCAGAAGCAGCTGCATGAGGATCGGGTCGCTGATCGTCGGCCGGACACGCTGCTGCTTCTCGAACACTCGCCCGTATTTACCGCGGGTCGTACCTCCCAAGCTTCGCACTGGAGGTGTGGAGAGACAGACCTCCACGCCTCTGGTCCACAGATTCATCCGGTCGACCGTGGAGGCGCTCTGACTTACCATGGCCCAGGACAACTGGTTGGATATCCCATCCTCCGGCTTACTCACTATGCCTCAGGGCCACGACAATACGTGCGACTGCTCGAAGATGTGATCATCGACACGCTCCGATTCTGGAAGATTCACGGCTATCGCGTAGACAAGAAGCCAGGAGTGTGGGTGCAGCTCCCTGAACAAGAGGCCAAGATCGCGGCCATCGGAGTCCGGATTGAACGAGCCGTGACCCTCCACGGATTTGCCCTCAATGTCGACATGGACCTGTCTCCTTTTTCTCGAATCGTGCCCTGCGGGCTTGCAGGCTGTCGCGTGACCTCGATGGCGGAAGCAATCGGTTCGACGGTGCCGCTCGCTGCTGTACGGTCGGCGTTGCGACAGACCTTCTCACATGCGTTCAATTGTGAATGGACTTCGGGAATGAGTGGGCCGCTCGAAGAGATGGGACCAGCGAGGTGAAACATGAATGAACTCGACACGCCGACATTCCGACTTGCTGTGGCGCAATTCGACCGCGCGGCAGAAGCGATGAACCTCGATAAGAATCTGCGCGAGCGCCTGAAACTTCCCCAACGATCGTTGGTTGTCAGCCTCCCTGTTCGTATGGATGACGGACGTGTCGAGGTCTTTACCGGCTACCGTGTTCAGCACGACTCGTCGCGTGGCCCTTCAAAAGGCGGCATTCGTTACCATCCCGACGTGAATCTTGGAGAAGTTGCCGCCCTGGCCATGTGGATGACGTGGAAATGTGCGCTGGCTGATTTGCCGTACGGTGGGGCGAAAGGTGGCGTGAAAGTTTCGCCCAAACGGTTGTCTCGAGCAGAACTGCAACGGTTGACCCGCCGCTACGCCGCAGAGATTTTCCCTCTGATTGGACCGGAGAAAGATGTGCCGGCGCCTGATGTCGGCACCGACGCACAGGTGATGGCCTGGATCATGGACACCTATAGCCAGCAAGTCGGGTATGCAGTCCCTGGTGTTGTCACAGGCAAGCCGCTATCGATTGGGGGAAGCCTGGGGAGGGAAGAGGCGACTGGCCGCGGAGTGGTGTACATTACGCTTGAAGCTTTGCGTCACTTGAAGATTGATGTCCGGAATACCACGGTCGCGATTCAAGGATTCGGGAATGTCGGTTCGCACACGGCTCTGATCATGCGAGAGTGCGGGGCTCGTGTGATAGCGGTCAGTGACGTGACCGGAGGACTCTACAACCCGGCTGGGCTCAACATCCCGGAACTGCTCCGCCGATACAAGACAGCTGGGGAACCGCTCAAAGACACGAAACTGGGTGATGCGATTACCAATGAAGAATTGCTCCAACTCGATTGCACAGTCTTGGTGCCTGCTGCACTCTCCGAGCAAATCACCACACGTAATGCCGCACAGCTCCGCTGCCGCGTACTAGTGGAAGGAGCGAACGGTCCGACGACGCTGGAGGCTGATCAGATCCTTGCAGACAAGGGTGTTTTTATTCTTCCGGATGTTCTTGCCAACTCGGGTGGCGTGATCGTGTCCTACTTCGAGTGGGTCCAGGACGTTCAGCGTTTCTTCTGGAAGGCCAAAGACATTCAAGAGCGGCTTCAAGAGATACAGAGTTCAGCGTTTCACCGGACTCTCCAGTTTGCGACAACCCAAAAGACCTCGATGCGTATGGCTGCTTTGATGAGCGGTATCGACAAGGTCGCTCAGGCGCATCTGCAAAGAGGATTGTATCCGTGAAATCTGACTTCTCCTCACCCAGCGGGGCCCGCTCGGAAGACGAAAACTAACTGAATCTTGTGGGAGATTACGCCCTAGCCACGATTGCCGGCATCTGGTTCGCGGACGGATTACTCTTGCTCCTAGTTCCTCAATTCATTATGACACACCTTCGCCAGACCCTCGCGGAATCACCGACAATCTTGCGCTGGGAGTGGCTCGCCGTAATTGGTGGGGGAATCATCCTGACCGCGGGACATAATCTTCGTTACCAGCCGCTGTGGATAGTGACGGCGGGAGTCATGATCGTGAAAGGACTCTTTTTGGCGATAGGGCCTTCCGATTGGAGAGCCCGTGTCCTTGATTGGTGTCTCAGCCGTGATGATGTGGACTACCGTTTTGGGGGTCTTGGTCTCTGCACCCTTGCGACGTTGCTACTCCATGCGTTAGGGTGGATCAGCGGCTCATAGCAACGCCCCAGACTAGGAACAGATCAGATGACCCGAAACACGATCGTCTCGCTCTGGGAAGCCCACAAGCTAGAACGCTGGCCTCGCCTCAACAGCCACCAGGAAGGACCCTTGATGACTCTTGACACAGTGATCAGCGGATGTGTCGTGTACTATCTCGATAACCCCGAAGGACTTGATCCCCAACGCCGTACGATCGTTGGAGATTGCTTGGCAGACCTTGATACCCTTGCGGAAGAACTGGACGAAGCCTCTCAACAATACTTTCAACGTCTCCGACAATTAGGTTCTCTCCTGCTCGCCCCATCCGATCCCGGTTGATGCTCGATAAGGAGCGGAGTGGGCGAATTAGACCGTGCCCTGCTTCACAAGTTCAGGGAACTTCAACAATATCCTTCTTCATGGGCGCTAGAAGATCGAGCAATTCCTCCCTTTCATTTGCCGAAACTTTGAATCTATCCAGCGCTCTGGTCAGGTCTTCGACCAGCGCTCTAAAATCCGCGTTTGAAATCTTCATCCCGGCATGCGTGGTTCTCATGTCACGACCACTGTAGGTGCAGGGACCTCCCATCGCCATGCACACTTGATCGATCAGATGTCCTTTCAGCTTCGGAATGTCCGCAGTCGCAAACCGTGCGTTAATCCTTGTATCCGCCACCACATTCACAACGAATTGATCGATCACGGCGGATATGGCCGTCTTGCCTCCCAACCGATCATACAAAGATCTCCCAACTGGCATGGGCCCTGGTTCTGAGCAACAAATGAGAGCCAACAAGACTCCAGCTCCAACCAGCCTTGTCGATAGACGCAGGAATGACCTCACTCAAACATCTCCTCGATGAATAATAATCCGGATGAGTCCCCCCTTGCGAACCGATACCAAAGTCGTGCGACAAAGGAATTTGCTGCACGCTGTCGAACCGCGATGACACAGCTCATGACTATGACACAGTTCTCCTCATCTCGTCGGGGTCTGCGACGCGCCTGAGCGTCCCCTCTATGCACGTACATCACGCTGAGCGGGCCTGCTTCCCATTGCAGCCCCTATCACTTCCTTGCAAGTTGAATAGGCCTTCGTTAGAATGAGCGGCGTTGGATGGCCCGCCACAATCGCCAACACCCCTGAAGACTGATCCATCCATCGAAGCAGGAACCAGGAGGAATCAATGAGAATGATGATGGTGCGAGTGGTGATGTTGAGCAGCCTGATCGTAGCTGTTCTCGTCGGATGGGATGTGCCGGGCTATGGAGAAGCTTATGAGCTGAGTAAAAATGATGTGATGGACCCTAAAACAGTGAAGAGTTCTGAAATCGCCCTGTTTGGAGTAAAGCTGGGGGATCCCGAAGCCAAAGCCTTAGATATCCTCATCAACGAAAAGATTCCCGGCATCAAGGTCGAGCAAGAGGCTTTGTTTATCTTCTTACTCGATCAGCGAAAACCGACAGGCCCGATGGCCGGCGTCCGTATTCAAGATGGGAAAGTCGACCTGATCTTTATCAATAACCGCTTTGCCTATAAGACGCGTGGCATCTTCCGAAATGTGTTGAACAGCGAAAGCCCTGAGGACGTGCGGAAACTGCTAGGCCAGGAAGAATATGGGGACGAAAACGTAATGGGCGCCGTGTTGGCTTATGACAAACAGGGGTTTGTGGTCAACTATCTTGGGAAAGACGTGAACGTCGAATTCTCCATGCAGCGCTAAGATCGCTGTTTCTGGAGTCTGACCGACGCGGGCGCACAAAACTGGATTCCGACTCTCGGTTTAACGAATAACCCGACCGTACAGGTTTTTCCCCTCCGCGACTCTCTCCCGCAATTCCACTATTCCACGTTGATCGCGACAGAGGAACTGTCCGGGCATCAATGGATGAAGGAGTTCGCCTGAAGCCCGAAGTTGATAAGGTTCTTCGCTGTGTCCCAGCGACGGTTGGAGTTAAGGATGACCAGCAGGAGATCACTTCCATTCTGGGAAACTTTGGCAATGAGACATCGTCCTGCTTTGGAAGTAAAGCCGGTTTTGATCCCTTCAACCCCGGGAATGCGACCGAGGAGCCGGTTCGTGTTGTGAAGCACATAGGGCCGATAACCGTTGACCGGCACGATGATCGAACGTTCTTCGCGAACCAACTGGCGGAAGGTCGGCTGTTGAAGCGCGATTTGGCTCAATTGCGCTAAATCCTCCGCTGTAGAATAATGGTCGAGTCCGTCAAATCCGCATGCATTGCTGAAATGCGTATCTCCAAGGCCTAGGGCGGCGGCCTTGGCATTCATCAGCGCGACGAACTGGTCTTCATCACCACCAACATGCTCGACCGCGGCTAGACAGGCGTCGTTCGCCGACACGATCAGCATCGCTTTGAGGAGGTCCTCCAGACGGAACACTTGACCCGGCTTCAACCTCAAATGAGTCTTGTGTGCACGGGCCGCATTTTTACTGACCGTCACCTGATCGTCCAGCCGTCCTAGTTCAAGTATTACCAGGGCCGACATGATCTTGGTTAAGCTGGCGGGAGACAAACGCTTTCCCGCCTCGTGCTCATAAAGGATGCGCCCGCTATTCAATTCCTTGAGGAGAATGCTGTGAGCAGGAACTTTTCGCCATGGGAGAGGGCGCCCATCTGCGAACATGGGATGGGCCTGCGAAGCAGAAACCCGGTCCTTTTCTGCCAATGCCGTCGAGGGTGACAAGATTGTGACGCCCCACGACATAAGCAGGAGTAAGGCACCCAGAAAGAGTCGCAACAGGGCAGATATTGTCAGTGGCATCGCCGAGTCCCTAGCGTACAGTTTAGAGCGTGAACGATTCCCGCACCTTTGAACCTCGGAAACCGCTGTCGATGACCTTATGAAAGAAGCGAAGCAGATCAGCAAGATCAATCCAAAACCCACAATTCAAGCAGCGGGCATAAAGTCGGCGATTCATCAGCGTATAGTGACGCTCAACCATCATAAACCCTTTGCACTTAAGACAATCCATCCGTCCCCATTCGAGAATGACCAGTTATCGAATCCGATTCATGACCAATGCGACACAACCGGCCAGAAGTCCCCCGCCGAGGATTGTCGTTCCAAACGACAAGTACCCACCATGGGGATGTGTCCCATCAAAAAGGTCACGGACGCCACCCTGCACCATCAGCACAGAGAGAGTGAGCAGCGCTCCGATCGCAAACCACCACGTAAAGGATCTCACGAGCACCCACGCCGCAGGCCGTTGAGAGGCCTTGAACCCGCCCCTGACGGCCACTCTAGCCGAGGGTCTTAGGGCTGTCAAGCAGACGGCGGATTCGTTCCTCCATCGATCTGCGTGTGCCTGTCACCTGCTCGTCATCGAGCATCGGAAGCCGGAACACGCCCGGTTTTCAAGCCTCGATGGAGAAAAACGGAGACGGATCCGTTTCCATTGTCAGCTGTCACGAGACCAGGTTCTTCGGCTTCTTTCGTCGTCACCCGATAGACTGCCACAGCAAAAGGACCGGCCTTCGTTCGATAGTTTCTTGGGGGATATTCAAATGTCCCATCCCCTCGGCCAAATAGAATGGACAAATCGCTCGACTGCAGGTTCACGATCGCGACATCTGCGCGGCGATCGCCATTGAAGTCTCTGGCAAGCCCGAAGTTCGGCCCGGCATCGGCACCGGAATCGCGACCGGCTTGGAATGTGGCGTCACCTTTGCCTAAGAACGTCGTAAAGCTGTCCCGTTCACCATTGATGACCAGCATGTCTTGGACTCGATCATCGTTAAAGTCTCCGAAGCTCACCCCCAGCGGACGTTTCCCGCTCCGATAGTCCGTCGGACCTCGAAATGTTCCGTCTCCATTCCCGATCCAGATTGAGACTGCATTTGACATCGGTCCACCGTTGGTGACGGCGAGGTCCAGCTTCCCATCGCCGTTCAAATCGGCTAACGCCACCGATGTCGGCGTATCCCCATATTCGTATTGCGCTCCATGTTGAAATTCTCCTGCGCTTGTTCCCAAAAACACTTTCACCTTGTCGTTCCGGAGTGCCACGACGAGATCAGGGACTTGATCACCGTTGAGATCACCACTTGTAATGGCAACCGGCGTGCGATGCACTGGATACTGAGGACCTTCGTCCAATTTCCCATCAGCGCGCCCGAAAAGGACGGCGATTTCGTCGCTTCCGGAGCATGCGAGGACGACGTCCGGATACTGATCTCGATTGAATAAACTCACCGCCATTGAACGAGGCTCTCGGCACACGTGAAGCTGTATCTGATCACGAAAGGTCCCGTCCCCATTCCCTAACAAGATCGAGAGCGTATTGCTGCCGATATTCGTGGTGACGAGATCAGTGATGCCGTCTTGATTGAGATCTACAGGATTGACTGTTGTCGGATTTTTCCCAACTTTGTAACTGGCGAAGTAATAAAACAAATCCGGAGGAACATAGGGGTCTTGTTTCGAACATCCTCCCGTTAGCAGGTGGGAGAAAATCGACGCCACGATCAGCATCCTTGGAAGACGACTATCGCCTCTCTGCACTCTCGCCGTCATACTCAACTCCTCGCGCAAAAACCGAGTTGTTCACGGTTCCCCTCGTACGAGCGCGGCATCCCTTTCCAGTCACCGCCAAAAGAGTTTCGGCAGTATACAGACCACTCCTGGCCCTGGCAATCAACCGGCCGCCCAACCCGATTTCAGAACTACCCATTGCGAGTCTTTGAGCGCCTTCAGAGGCTTTGATACTTGCGAACCGTCTAGGGTAGAATGTCATTCTTTTGAAGGAGGATTGTCATGGGGAACATGGTCAAGGTACCGTTGACGATGTACGGAGTCGCTGAAGTCCTACACTGGTGCCACGATCGAAACAAAGGTCGTGTGCCTGGTGTGGACACCGCAGGTTTTGAGAAGATGAAGGCGCTCTTGGCCGAAAAACCGCAGGGAGCAGATTATTTTACGCTCGACCAATTTTGGAAGAAGAAAGTCACGCTCGAATTGACCGAGGAAGAAATTGCCACGATCGACCGGTGTCTCTACGATATTCCGAACTTCGACAACGAGCCACTTCCCCAGATCCGCCACAAATTCTGGCCACAGCAACCGGCTGCTCATTAATCTGAGGAAGGGGTTGAACCGTTTCAATCCCTTCCTTATCTTTCGGACATTCGACGATCCGACTCGGTCCTACAAAGGATCATGGTGCGTGAAACATATGCTTATTGTCGGAGTCGGTAGAGGCTCAAATCCGGAGGGTCAGTCTACCAGGAGGATAGGACGAGAAGATCTTAGAGCGTTCCTTCACCCTTAAGGTACCGACGAAACCGATTCATGAGTTCGGCCCCGAGGGTCCCGCCTTCCGGCTTTTTCGTATTCGGATCAGCGAAATGTCCACGAATCTCTTGGAGACGCTTCTCCGCCTGCTCATTGCCTTGAAGACGCTTGGTTTTTTCCATCGCCGTGTCAAACGCGTCAAACGTCAGCTCATTGTAGCCAAAGGAGCGGATGCGCTTGACAGCTTTCATCATCGCTTGATTTCGAAACGTGGTGAGATGGTCCGAGTCAATCTCTTTGAGACCGAGCTTGCGGGCTCGCCGTTCCGCCGCCTTTCGAATTCCGCTCCGCACAAAATCAGGCGATGTCTGCAACCGTTTCCACGCCTCATCCGTCCAGGCTACCCGTTCCTGCGGTGCCCCCCATAACGCCAGCAGCGTTGCTTCATCGATAAGCGTCATACCCTTTTCTCGGGCAAGATCCTCAGTGTCTCTCTTGAGCATGTCCGTCACAAACTCGATGGCGATCGGAGGAGACTGCTTAAGCTTGTCCTGAAGTCGAGCCAATGCTCCCTCCGTCCACTCGAGCGGCGGACCTTCCGCTTCTCGAAGATCGCCCAGCGCTTCGACCCGTTCGAACAGATCAACGTTTACTTCGAGATGCCCGCGTTCTCGTGCGATCTCCTCGGCTATCTGTTTAATCATGCCGCGCATGAACTCGGGAACCGTGGCGAGCCGCTCTTTTGCTGCCGCCGTCCACGGCAGATTTCCCTGCTCCATTTGGTCGGCTGCCGCCGCCATACCGGCTTCACCACCCATTCGACCCATCATTTGACTCTTGAATTGGTCGAGGGTCTCTTCGGTGATTTCGGTATAACCTAGTTCGCGTGCTTTTTTCTCGGCAAGACGACGAACCATTCCGCGCAGAAACGCTGGAGCGCGCTCCATACGTTTTAATGCCCCATCAGTCCACCGTACGTCGGTTGCGACTGCTTCGTTCGGTTCGGAAGAACTCATGATTCCGATGTCCTTCGCTATGAATTCAGCAACTCTTTCAATTCCTTGCCGGCTTTGAAGAAGGGAACCTTCTTGGCCGGGACCGCCACCGTGGCCCCGGTCTTGGGGTTCCGTCCTTCTTTCATCCGACGCGCCCGCAGACGAAAGCTGCCGAAGCCCCGGATCTCCGTCTTGTCGCCGTTCTTCAATGAATCTCGGACACAATCAAAAATCGTATTGACCACGACCTCCGCCTGACGTTTCGTCAACGTGGCGACTTGTTCCGAGACTCGCTCGATAATCTGCGCCTTGGTCATATCGAATTCCCTCCTCTCATCAATTTGGCCATCGATGATCAACTGCTCGAGACCAACATCTAGTACGCCATGAGATACTTCAGACTGACACCCGAGTGAAAATCCAACTGGGGGAACAACGTGGGTAACCGCGACTCCAACAACTCCCTGATAGAAAATCTTCGGCGAGGCTCCACGACTTTCGGTTCCCCTTCGATCCCAGAGAGGTCCGCGGCAAGCTGAATCGCGTCTTCGAGATTACCCAACTCATCGACCAGTTTCGCATCTTTGGCTTGTCGGCCGGTGAAAATCCTCCCGTCGGCAAGCGCTTTGACGTCGGCCACTTCGAGAGATCGGCCGGCGGCGACCGCTTCGATAAACTGTTTGTGGACATCGTCCATGACAGATTGCAGCAAAGCCTGTTCCTCGTCGCTCATTTTCCTGAGGGGTGAGCCGACATCTTTGTAGCGCCCGCTCTTTATTACTACTCCTTCAACTCCGATTTTCTTCAGGAGGCCTTCGATATTGGCCATCTCCATAATGACACCAATACTTCCGGTCAACGTCCCGGGGTTGGCCAGGATTCGATCGGTGGCGGCAGCAATATAATAACCGCCTGACGCGGCAACCGTCCCCATCGATGCGATAACAGCTTTATTGCTCTTATTCCGGACACGCTGCACAGCATCGTAGATTTCCTGCGACGGCACGACGCCGCCACCGGGACTGTCGATACGCAAGACGATCGCTTTGATCGAAGGGTTCTCTCCGAACCGTTTCAACTCTCCAACGGTCGTTTGGGAATCGAGGATGACCCCTTCGATGCGCACGAGTGCGATCCGGTCCTCGGTCGATAAATCCAAATCCGGGAAGAAGAGATTGATGAGCACGAGCAGAAGAATCCCGCCGCCGAGCACCCAACGCACGATACGCCAAGCGCTCCATTTGGTCTTTTTGCCCGAATGTTCTTCACTCATGTGTCACTCGCGAGCATGAGTCCGATACGTTGAGCCATCAGGCCACAACCCTCGCTCACAAATGTTCGAGCGAGGCTGCGTTGCCTTGACTATTTCTCGTCCTCAGCCTGCCCGCGTTTACGGCTCTGTTTCGCCGCACGTCCCAAGCTCTGATCCAACGCGCCTTGCGCAGCGTGGTACTCGTCGACCTGCTGGCGCTCCGAATCGAGTTGTAGGTCACGCAGACTGAGTGCGATCTTCCGTTCCTCGCGATCCACTTTGATAATTTTGGCTGCCACGTCGTCCTGCAATTTAAATTTCTCTTCGAGCTTGACGTGATGGTCAAGACCGATTTCACTGACATGAATCAGCCCTTCAACCCCACCCCCCAATTCGACGAAAATTCCGAAGTCCGCTACCTTGCTGACCTTACCATTGACCGCATCACCGACTCGGTAGCGGCTCGGAATCTCATCATCCCAGGGGTCACGCGTCAACTGCTTGAACCCTAGAGACAGCCGTTCCTTCTCCTTATCAAGGCGTAGCACAACGGCCTCGACTTTCTGCCCCTTCTTAAAGAGCTCGGATGGATGTTTGACGTGCTTGGTCCACGACATGTCGGAAATATGGATCAAGCCGTCGATCCCCTCCTCCAAACCAATGAATGCGCCGAAATCGGTGAGGCTCTTCACTTTGCCTTCAATCCTGGTTCCAACGGGATATTTCTCTTCCACCATATTCCAGGGATTGGGGGCGGTTTGCTTCATGCCCAGAGAGATCTTGCGGCTGGCAGGGTCCACGTTCAACACGGCTGCCTCGACCTGGTCACCAATTGATACCACGCGGGACGGATGGCGGACTTCGTGTGTCCAAGACATCTCGGACACATGCACCAGGCCCTCCACGCCCGGTTCGATTTCCACGAAAGCTCCGTAATCCGTCAGGCTGACTACGCGTCCTTTGATACGAGTGCCGATCGGATATTTGTTCGCTACGTTGGTCCATGGATCCGCGGTTTTCTGCTTGAGACCCAGCGAAATCCTGCCTGTCTCCCGATCATACTTGAGAACCGTCACCTCAACCCGGTCACCGACGGTAAACATTTCGGAGGGATGACCGACTCGTCCCCACGACATATCGGTGATGTGGAGCAGGCCGTCGATGCCGCCGAGATCGATGAAGGCCCCGTAGTCCGTGATGTTCTTGACGGTCCCGTGAATCAACTGCCCTTCTTTCAACGTCGACAAGGTTGTCTGCCGCTTCTTGTCGCGAGTCTCCTCCAAGAGAACCCGGCGCGACACCACCACATTGCCGCGGCGATGATTGATCTTGATGATCTTGAGCGGCACGACGCGACCGACGAGACCATCCAGATCGCGTACCGGATGTAAATCGATCTGCGAACCCGGGAGAAACGCTTTGACGCCGATGTCCACCATCATGCCGCCTTTGATTCGGGAAATAATCTTGCCTTCAATACTCTTTTCTTCCTTGTGCAGCTTCTCCAGTTCCTCCCAAATCTTCATTTTATCGGCTTTTTCTTTGGAGAGAACTAGATTACCCTCCGCGTCTTCGCATTCTTCGATATACACTTGAAGACGATCGCCGACCTTAATCTGTTGGAGCTCTTCGGCGGAAAATTGATCGCTCGGGATCATGCCTTCGGATTTATATCCGATGTCCACAACTACCTTGTCTTTGGTCAAGGCCACAACGCGGCCTTCCGTGATGGTGCCCTCCTCGAGGTTACGGAATGTTTCCTCATAGAGGGCCGCCAATGCGGCACGATCCAACTGTTGGTCACTCTGGTTCGAAACCGTACTCATGGGGTCTTCCTACTCTTCCGAACAAGTCGGGTGCTGATAGTAAAAAACCGGAACTCACTCAGCGCTGCGGGTTCCGGCTGTGTCGTGACGGGTCGGCGGCTCGACTCCTCCGAGCGCGGCGATTCGATCCATCACTGTCTGACTGACCTCCTGATAAAACTTTTTCCCCTCGCCATTTTCTCGCGCAGGAACAAATGCAATCGGATCTCCGTATGTCACTGTCACCGAACGGAACCGCGGCCACTTTGCTCGGACCGGCAATACCTCATGGGTTCCCTTCAAGTACGCGGGAATGACCGGGCACCCTGTTTGCGCCACAATCATCCCGATCCCTGCTTTAGCCGGTTGCAATTGCCCATCATCGGTGCGGGTGCCTTCTGGAAAGATGACGACGACCTTGCCTTCCCTGATTAAGCTGACAGCCTTCCCGAATGCATCCCGATCCAAGCGCCCAAGCCGCAACGGAATCCATCCGAGCCATTGCAACACTTGGTTCACTCCCCGGACAGGAAACAAATCACTTCGTCCCAAATACCACGCCCGCCGTCGCATCCCGCATCCTAAGAGCGGGATATCGAGATAACTGGCGTGATTTGCCGCGACGATGAAGCCGCCGGTCTTCGGCACTTGCCCGACAACTTGAAATCGAAAACATAACCGTGCAACCGTCCTGACCAGAATCCAGAGAACTCCATAGGTCACTGAACTCACAATTTGGCCGCGATCGCAGCCATCATACGATCGACCACCGCCTCCACCGTCAAGGTCGACGTATCAATGTGCAGCGCATCCTCAGCCGCCACGAGGGGCGCGATTGCCCGTGTCCGATCCCTGGTGTCACGCCCGATCAAGTCGGCATTGGTCTGTTCGAGGGCCCCGGTATGTCCAGCCGCGACCAATTCTCGATGCCGCCGATGTGTCCGGACATCGGCGTCGGCCTCGAGAAAAAACTTTACACCTGCTTGAGGGAATACCTTTGTCCCGATGTCACGGCCTTCGGCAACCACCGCGCCAGCACTCCCAATTTGACGCTGAACCGGCAGCAGCCAGGCCCGCACCGCTGGAATAGCCGAGACGATCGAAGCAGCAGCCGACACTGCTGGTGTGCGAAGTTCGTCCGTCACGTTCTTCCCGTTCACCAAGACCTTGACCGATCCATTCTGGAACAGCATCTGAACCGATGTTTCAGGAAGCAGCGATTCGACCGCCTCGGACTCGGCCGGGTCCACACCATGGTGAAGGACACTCCAGGCAACTGCTCGATACAGCCCCCCCGTATCTAGATAGAGATATCCCAGTCGTGCAGCCAGCAATTTTGCAACGGTGCTCTTCCCAACGCCGGCTGGACCATCGATCGCAACAATCATCCGGTTGAGTTTTCCACTTTTCGCTTTAGCTTTCTCCCCCACGCGAAACCCTCATAATTATTCGCCTTTAATCATCTTTAGTCAATAATTCCAATAGCTTGGATTGAAAGCCTGGGAATGATGTCTCAATGCAGGCAGTATCATCAATTACGCTATTCGTGACAGCGGTCAGGCCGGCAATGGCCAGGGACATCGCGACACGGTGATCCCCGTGACTCTGGCAGACGGCCGCGGTCAACCGACCGTTTTCCTTTGGCCGTCCTGTCCCTAGGACTATCATCCCGTCTGGCCGTTCTTCAACGCGCGCGCCCATCTTTCTCAGTTCAACTGCCATTGTAGCGATGCGATCGCTTTCCTTAACCCGGAGCTCTTCTGCTCCGGAAATCACCGTCTGACCCTCAGCGACCGCAGCAGCCACACAGAGAATGGGGAATTCGTCGATCGTCTGGGGAATGAGATCGGCTCCAACGGTCACCCCGTGGAGTGCTGCCGACTTCACTCGGAGGTCTGCAACTGGTTCTCCCGCCTCCTCCCGACGATTCAGGAGTTGAATGTCCGCGCCCATCCTTGTCAGGATTTCAAGCAGGCCCGTTCTCGTGGAATTAACCCCTACCCCTTTGATCGTGACATCCGATCCGGGCACAATGCTGGCTCCGACGAGAAAGAACGCTGCAGCTGATAAGTCACCTGGGACGATCAATTCAGAAGCGGCATTCCAACCGACTGTGGGGCGTCCATCCAGCGAAATCGTCAGTCCTTCACGACGAAGCGGAATCCCGAAGTGCTGAAACATGCGCTCCGTATGGTCTCGGGAGAGGCGGGGTTCCGTGATTCGAGTCGTGCCTTGAGCGAATAATGCCGCGAGTAAGAGAGACGACTTGACTTGGGCACTCGCGACCGGTGACGTATACGAGATCGCCCGGAGCTTACTCCCTGTGACGGCCAACGGAGCAAGCTCGCCACCCTTACGTCCCGCAATCACAGCGCCCATTTCCCGAAGAGGCTTCACGACCCGACCCATCGGGCGACGACGGATCGAGTCATCACCCGTGAGGACGGTAAAGAAGTCCTGTCCGGCTAAAAGACCCGTGAGAAGTCGGATCCCCGTGCCGGAATTGCCGCAATCAATCGGAGCTACCGGCTCACTCAATCCCCAGAGGCCCTTCCCATGAACCCGCAACGTGTCCGGGGACACCTCAATCCGCACGCCAAGCACCTGACAGGCTCGTATCGTGTTGAGACAGTCCTCGCCACGGCAATACTTCGAGACCGTACTAACACCATCGGCCAACGCCGTCAGGAGGACCGCCCGATGGGTGATGGATTTGTCACCCGGGACCGAGATCGTCCCTTTCAGCGAGCGTCCTGGTGTAATAGTTAGCGATGCCATTGGTTCCTATGTGTTCGAGGGAGGCTGGGCTGCGAACTTCTCCCGCTCCTGTTTCGCGCGTTCCAATTCTTTTTCTATTCCGGCGACATCACCCGATTTGATCAATTGCTTCAGCCGGGCCAGCGACTGTTCGTAGGCTTCGATACACGCGACAATGTTGTCGCGATTCCAAAGAAAAATGTCCCGCCACATTTCCGGGGAGCTGGCAGCAATCCTCGTGGTATCGCGCAACCCGCCACCCGAGTGTCCCTCCAGGTCGAGCGACGGAATCAGATGCTCCCGCAGATCGATGAGTGCATTGATTAATGCGAAGGCTGCCACGTGAGGCAGATGGCTGACTGCTCCGAGAATTTTGTCGTGCTCGTATGGATCCATCTCCAGCACCTTGGAGCCCGTCTCCCGCCACAAGGCTCGCACCCGCGCCAGCGCCTCCGGATCCGTTGCGTTCGTCGGTGTGATGATGCAGCGTGCGCCCGAAAATAACTGAGGCGTCCCAGCGGCCACGCCGGTTTTTTCCTTCCCGGCGATCGGGTGGGCTCCCACAAAATGCACGCCGCGAGGCAGGGCCCCCTCGGCACGTTCCACCAATCGTCCTTTCACGCTCCCGACGTCTGTCACGATGGCACCGGCTTTGAGACAGGAGGCCCATTCTTTCAGATGGCGTTCATAGGTATCCACGGGCGTTGCCAGCACGACAAGTTCCGCCTCTCGTACCCCTTCTGCGGAATCCACGACATAGCGATCGATCGCGCCCAGCTCGACCGCTTTCTTAAGGTTTTCGACTCGACGCCCGACACCGACGACCCGATCCGCCAACCCTTTTCGCTTGAGAATCATACCGAGCGAGCCGCCGATAAGACCGACGCCGACAATGGTGACCTGAGTGAAATGAACGGTCATGAAATGTTACTGTCTGGAAGGACAAGATGGGGTTCGAAAGCCGGGGCGGCGGCTTACACCTCTCGTCCCACCGCCTCCCCAATCTTCCGCAATTCCTGCATGAGTTCTTTGAATTTGTTCGGCCTGATGGATTCTTCACCATCGCACAGGGCACACTCCGGGTTCGAATGAACCTCAATCAACAACCCATCCGCGCCGGCTGCCACAGCCGCCTTCGACATCGGAGCCACGAGATCCCAACGACCTGTCGCGTGGCTTGGATCGACGATCACGGGCAGATGAGACAATTCTTTCAAAGTAGGAATCGCCGCGAGATCGAGCGTGTTCCGGTATTGAGTTTCAAAGGTCCGGATACCCCGCTCGCACAACATGACATTCCGATTTCCACGCGACATGATGTACTCCGCCGACAGAAGAAACTCCTTGATCGTAGCGGATAACCCTCGCTTGAGTAGGACGGGCTTGTCGTAGGCCCCAACCTCCTTCAGCAATTCGAAGTTTTGCATGTTCCGCGCGCCGATCTGAATGATGTCGGCTTTTTCCAAGAACAGTTCGATGTCGCGGGTGTCCAGAATTTCGCTCACCACCGGCAATCCCGTCTGCTTCTTCGCCTCGATCAGGTAATCGAGTCCTTCGCGCCCCAATCCCTGGAATGAATAGGGCGATGTGCGAGGTTTGTACGCTCCGCCGCGTAAGATTGTCGCTCCGGCTGCTTTGACGTCATGTGCGATTCCGACCGTCAATTCCAAGCGTTCCACGGCGCAAGGACCCGCCATGATTGCCAGCTTCTTCCCTCCGATCTTGACGCCTCCGACATCGATGATCGTTGCCTCACGCTTGAACTCGCGGCTGACCAACTTCCACGGAGCGAGGATGGGCAACACGCTTTCGACCCCTGGCAATGCGGTCAGCGGCTGGTTCTGCAATATCCGATCATCACCGATAACCCCGATGATGGTCCTCTCCTGGCCGGTCGAGAGCTGCGACTTCAGACCCAACTCGCGCAACCGATCGATGATGTGATCAACTTCTCGTTCCGTCGCTTCTGGTTTCAACACGATGATCATGGTCCCCTCATGTCTCTCTTCTTCACTTCTTGAGTACGCGCTTCAACGCCTCCAAGAAGGCCTGGTTTTCTTCTTCTAGGCCGATCGTGACCCGCAACATGGGGCCTTCGATATGGCGAACGATGACGCCTTCTCGCAGCAACGCTTCAAAGACTGCACGTCCGTCCCGACCCACGTCGAAAAACAGGAAGTTCGCCTCGCTCGGCACGACCTCGAACCCGAGCGTCTTCAGCCCCACGGCCATCTGTCCCATCCCGGCGCCATTCACGGACCGGCTTCTTGCCACGTGCTCGTCGTCACCTAGAGCAGCCAATGCCGCGCGCTGGGCTAGAGAATTCGCATTGAACGGGGGCCGCACGCGATTCAAGAAATTTGTGATCTCGGGCGTTGTGATCCCATAGCCAATCCGCAATCCGGCAAGACCGTAAATTTTTGAAAACGTGCGAAGCACGATCACATTCCGACCCTGCTCGACGTAGGCCATCGACTCCGGAAATTGTGTACTCCGGACATACTCATAGTAGGCCTCGTCGAAGACGACAATGACGTGGGACGGGACCCGCTCCATGAGTCGCGCGACATCCGTACCAGTGACCATTGTTCCCGTGGGATTGTTGGGGTTACATACGAACAGAAGCTTCGTCCGATCGGTCATCGCCTCTGCCATCGCCGCCAGATCGTGACGCCACTGTGTCAGCGGGATCACCGTAGCCCTTCCATGAGCGGCCGTCACTTCCATCTTGTAGATGACGAAGGTCTGGTCCGCCATTATGGCTTCGTCCCCCGGGGATAAGAAGGTCCGTGCGAGCAAGCCGAGAATTTCATCTGACCCATTTCCGAGAATGACGTGGTCGGGCGTCACTTTCCACCGATCCGCCAGCGCCTCACGAAGGCGGTACGCCCCGCCATCGGGATAGCGATGAAGCGTAGCGGCGCTTTCCGCCAGCACGGCGAGCGCTTTCGGGGAGGGGCCCAAGGGATTTTCGTTGGAGGCCAACTTGATCACGCGCGCCAGCCCCAGTTCCCGTTGCAATTCCTCAATCGGTTTCCCCGGCACGTAAGGACTGAGCGATGCGATGTCTGGGTGAACTCTGAGTGTCATGACGTTAGTTGTAGGACGGATACGAACCGAGCACTTTCATGAAGAGGCAGCGACTCTTGATTTCCTCTATCGCTTTCTTCACACGTTCTTCTTCCATGTGCCCTTCGACATCCACGAAGAAAATGTATTCCCAGGCCTTCCGACGGGAGGGACGCGACTCGATCTTCGTCATGTTCAGCCCGTGAGAAGCGAACGGTCGAAGCAAGTCATACAGGGCCCCGACCTTGTCCTTTACGGACAACATCAGTGACGTCTTGTCCTTCCCGGTTCGTTCGGGCGGTTTTTGCGAGAGGACAAGAAACCGCGTAAAGTTGTTCATGTTGTCTTCGATTCGGCTCTTGATAACCTTCAAGCCGTATAGTTGTGCCGCCAGTTCGGACGCAATTGCTCCCGCTGTAGGATCGTCTACACAGATCTCCGCGGCCCGTGCGGTGCTGGCCACCTCAGAGACGGGAACGTGCGGAAGATTCGTCTCCAGCCAGTTGCGGCATTGGGCGATCGCGTGCGGATGCGAATAGATCTTCTTCACTTCGTCGACTACGCCCGACTTTGACAAGAGATGATGAGACACCTCCTGCAACACTTCCCCGTAGATCAACAGATTCGAATCGATGAACATGTCCAGTGTGTGGTTGACCACACCTTCCGTCGTATTTTCGATCGGCACGACGCCGAAATGCGCTCGCCCGCGCTCGACTTCGCTAAAGACGTCTTTTATACTGTTCACGGGAATATATTGCGCGGAGGAGCCGAACTTTTGCATACAGGCCATATGTGTGAATGTAGCGCGCGGCCCAAGGTACGCTACCTTCTGCGGCCCCTCGAGCGAAAGAGAGGCGGACATGATTTCTCGGTACACCGAACGGATCGCCTCAGTCGGGAACGGTCCTTGGCTCTGGCGCGTGAGCCGGTCAATGATTGCGGCTTCTCTGGCAGGGGTATGGAGGTTGGCGCCGGCGTCCTTTTGCTTCTTCAGCTTGCCAATCTCGATGACACTCTTCGACCGTTCGTTGAGAAGACGAAGAATCTCGTCATCGATCCGATCGATTTCTTTCCGGTAGTCGGAAAGGTCTCCGGCCATGCGCGGACCCCTTCCACCCGCACCTCATGAGTTGGACGATCGTCCAGAGGGTAGACAGGTGTAGGAAAAACAAGAAATCATACAAGAACCACCGTCGGAAATGCAAGGAGATCCTCAGTGTTTCAGGAACTTGCGCGATCGAGGCCGATCGGTTCTTCGCCCTTCCTGAATACATCTCGAGCCCAATGACACGGATTCCCTATGAGAAGAGAAGCGAGGTCGGAACTTTGAAATGGTCGTGCGCTAGTTTGGTGACTTGTCGACCACGGCCGGTCCGTTCGAGAAATCCTGCCTGAATCAAATAAGGCTCATACACATCTTCCAGCGTTCCTTTATCCTCTTGAACTGCTGCGGCAAGAGACTCGACTCCCACCGGCCCTCCACCGAATTTTTCAATGATCGTAACGAGAATTTTTCGGTCCATCTCATCGAACCCAGCTGTATCCACGCCGAGCCATACGAGCGCTTCTTGAGCTACCATCTTCGTGATGCGTCCCTCCGCTTTCACTTGAGCATAGTCGCGAACGCGTTTGATCAATCGATTGACGATCCGAGGCGTCCCCCTGGCGCGGCGCGCAATCTCCGCCGCCCCGTCATGCTCAATAGGAATTCCGAGGAGACCGGCGGAGCGAGTCACAATGGTGCAGAGTTCGTCAGACGAGTAAAATTCCAACCGATGAACGAGACCGAAGCGGTCACGGAGGGGAGACGTTAAGGCCCCGGCTCTGGTGGTAGCTCCTACCAAGGTAAAGCGGGGCAAGTCGAGCTTGACGGTCCGTGCGGCAGGCCCTTGTCCTACGACCAGGTCGAGCTGAAAGTCTTCCATTGCCGGATACAGGGCTTCCTCGACGGACGCGGGAAGGCGATGAATTTCGTCGATGAAGAGGACATCGTGCTCTTGGAGATTCATCAGGACAGCGGCGAGATCGCCGGCATGGGCCAGCACGAGACCAGAGGTCGACCGAAGTGAAGCACCCATTTCTTTGGCGATGATGTGGGCGATGGTCGTCTTACCCAGACCGGGCGGGCCATAGAAAATCGCGTGATCGAGTGCCTCCCCACGCTGTTTCGCCGCTTCGACACAAATACGAAGGGACTCTTTCATCCGCTCCTGGCCGACATACTCCGCCAAACTCTGCGGTCGGAGCACGTTCTCCATATTCCGCTCCTCATCACTTAACTGCGTGCTCACCATGCGGTCGGCCATAGTCATCTTTCACTGTTGTGATTCTTGTTTTTCAGGAGTCGGAAGAAATCGGGGGGGAGGCGGAAGCGCACCCTGTCCCGGCGTCTGCGTGCTGCCGCAATCAGGCGGACACACTTTGCCTCCTTGGGTGGGATCTGGCAGATTCAGCTCCATTTTCTGGAGCTGGCACTGAGACAGGCGCCCGCCATCCTGCTTCCCGCAGCGAGCCGGCACGGAGGAGCTACCGATTTCGACATACCCGGTCGGGCAGGATCCGCACACGGGCAAAATGTTGGCACCCAGCGGTACACACTGAACCAACGTCGGATCTCCATCTTTGCAAATGCCCGGTGCTTCTGTGACTCCGGTCAACGCAAATCCATCAGGGCACTTCCCGCAGGTCTTATGCGTGGCTTTAGGGGGTTCGGGTTCCTCCGCCCCTGCGAATCCCCACAGGCCCGAGCCGACGCTGAGCATCAACCCCATTACGACTCGAAGGATAAGATGGCTGTGTGTGACGTGCGTGGTCATGCGCTACCCCCTGGCTAACTCTTTCAAGGTGTCACGTATCAAATCTTTCAAGACCAACGAATCAGGCTTCATCTTCTTCACCTGCTGCAGCGCACCTTTCGCATCCTGTGGTCGATAGCCGAGGTTGATCAGGGCGGAGAGTGCGTCGTCGAATGTCGAATCCTGCCTTTCTCCCCCTGACAACCGACTCGAGACCACCGGACTGGATTCCAGCTTGGCCAGCTTATCCTTCAGTTCAAGTGCGATCCGACCGGCGGATTTCTTTCCGATTCCCGGAACCGTCGCCAGCTTTTCAAGATCGGCTGTCCGAACAGCGGACACCACATCGGAGACGGAAAGGGAAGACAGGACGCTCAGCGCCAGTTTCGGTCCGATCCCAGAGACCGATGTCAAGAGCACGAATATGTCCTTTTCCTGTAACGTCAGAAATCCGAACAACTGGATGGCGTCTTCGCGAACGTGGGTATGAATGTTCAGCGAGGCCATCTCGTTGAGGTTGGGAAGTCCGTAGTACGTACTGAGAGGAATAAACACTTCGTACCCGACTCCCTGAACGTCGAGAGCCAGGTGCGTCGGCGCCTTGAAGGCCAAGCGGCCTGTCAATAGGGCGATCATGTGGCCGGTGTCGTAGGACTCACGGTGTTACCGAGCGAGGCTGCCGCCCGTTCTCATCCCGCCGCAGCCGCCGCCACCTTTTCCATGACCTCGTCCGAAATATCGAAATTCGCGTGGACCTTCTGGACATCGTCATGTTCGTCCAGGATCTCCATCAGCTTTAACATCTGCTCCGCCGCTTTTTCTTCAAGCCGGATTGTGTTCTGAGGAATAAACGTGATCTCAGCAAGAGCGATTTCGATTTTTGCGTCAGTTAGGGCCTTCTTCACGCCTTCGAAATCATGGGCGTCGGTGACGACTTCGAAACTCTTTCCGCTGGTTTTGACATCTTCCGCTCCGGCATCCAGGGCGAGTGACAACAAGGCATCCTCATCGACTTTGCCCTTCTCAATGGTAAGCAGCCCCTTCTTCTGAAACTGCCATGCCACTGCCCCGGCCTCCGCCATATTACCGTGATTTTTCGTGAACAGGCTCCGAATCTCCGCGACCGTGCGATTCCGGTTGTCGCTCGTGATCTCAAGGAGCAGTGCGGTCCCCCCCGGGCCATACCCTTCAAGAGTAAACTCTTCATACGTCACACCAGGCAATTCCCCCGTGCCGCGCTGAATCGCCTTTTTCATCGTGTCGCCAGGCATGTTGGCTTCTTTGGCTTTGGCAATGGCCAAGCGAAGACGGGGATTGGCGTCCGGGTCTCCCCCGCCACGGGCGGCAATGGTCAGCTCGCGGATGATACGCGTGAAGATCTTGCCGCGTTTGGCATCTTGTGCGGATTTATGCCGTTTGATCGTAGCCCAGTGACTATGGCCGCCCATGAGAACCTCCTCGTCGCTCGCGCTGTTCTGCACACCACGATCATGCTGCAACTCGTACCAAAATTGGAATTTTACACTCGTAGCACAGGGGTCGGAAAGGTGTCAATTGCCGACCGACGGGGTTAGGAGAGCGGAATGCTATTCTGAATACCAGAGGAGGAGGATCCCCAGTCCAAAAACCAGCCCTCCCCAGATCCATTCCCACGTGACGTGCGGCGAACGAGATGATGGATGGAACCAGCCCGAGAGAAATTTCGATGACCCGGCCACGAGAGCCACAGTGCCCATCATTGCATGATGAACGGCAATCTTCTGCGCAGATGGATGCAGTCCGTGCGAATGGCCGAATAGCATCGCCCCCGCGACAGTGGCCAGAAGCGGTAACGGGACTGTCCAAACGAAGTGGGTAAGCCGCCCGTACCGGCGCAGGAGTTCCACAGTGCCCACCACTAATAACAGAACCCCGAACGTCTTATGCTGGAGAATCTCGTGATCCTCACCGAAATAGGTCTGACTGAAACTGAGCGAGCCGATCGGCCACGCTTCGTGGTCACTCCAGATTAAGAGAAAAAGGCCGGCAATGAGCATCGACAGGGGAAGGAGGAGTTTGAGCCATCCAAGAGACGGCAGTCGACTCGCTTGAGCGAGCTCGGCGAGGCCCATCAACAGAACAAGAACGCCAGACAAATGATGATTGAATTCCGAGTAGGCAATCCCTTCCGCCGACCCCTCCCAAGCCGTAGCGCCGGGACTTCCTGCGTGGGAAGCATGACCTGAGGCCGTCGTTTCATGGATGGGATTATGTTCTTCGTCACCATGTTGAGCGAAAACAGGAGTGGTCGACCAAAGAACGGCACCGATGAGTACCATCCTCCAAACACCCGCCCGCCAGTTTCCTAGACCCATCTCGTTGTAACGTCCTTCAATAGAAAGGCCCATCCGATGAGTCGGATGGGCCTTCACCCTCATGCAGCGATCGTTACCCGCCTACATGAATTTCATGAACTTTTCCTTCGCTTCATCCATCACTTGAGCCGTAATGGTTGCGACGCCGCGTTCTTTTGCGACCCGTTCAATTTCTTTCCGCGCCATAGGACGAATGAAATCAGGGATATTCTCCAGCCGCTGCTCCGCTTCGCGCGACCACGTGACGCCGTTCGACGAATCATTCTTTGAATCATCCATCACTTGGAGCGTAATGGTTTTATACCCCTGCTTGCGAGCATAGGCCTCTACGCTGCTCTGCACCATCGGCTTCACAAACGCCGGGAGCCGATCCAGTTTTTCCTTCGCGTCCGCACTCCAAGTAAACTCTGGTGTTCCCGTTGTGCCGCTGGTGGACTTCCCCCCCGTCGTGAGCCCCATCTCTGCGACCATGGCGGAGAACGGACAGCCACTACCGCTTTTCTCCCCCGCCTTACCGGACGTGGGCGCCGGAGATGCTGCCACCGTTTGTCCACCATGAATCTTTTCATTTAGATATGCCGCCATTTGCCCGGACCCGGCGAGCGCTTCGTCCTTCAGTGTTCCGCGCGTCATCTCGAACGGTTCTGCCGCAGCGGTTCGTCCACCCAGTTTCACCCCCAGGGAACTGACCATTTGAGTTTCACCTGGGTTGGTCACCATCGAGAACTTCGCTCCGCAAGAAGGGCACCCAAAGAAGACACCGAGCGATCCTTCCCCAGGCTTCTCGACTTTCTCGAAGTTCATGTAGGTTTCGCAGTTGAGACAGACGAATTTCATAGTCGCTCCTCTCGCCTCGATCCCGTCACAGCTTATCCGCCAGGACCTTCTTATAGTCCAGCAAGGTACGGATACGCCCGGCAATGTCCTGATATCGCTGAATGGTCGGGTAGCTCTCGTCGAGCAAGGGGGCTCCCTTGTCGAATGTGCGGGCCAACTTCCGGTCAAACGGAATGCGTCCAAGGAGCGGAAGGTCCAAGACCTCGCACATAGCTTCGGTATTGCCCTCAAACAATTCATTCTGCTCACCGCAGGACGGGCAACGATACTCACTCATATTTTCCACGATTCCCAACACCTTGATCCCCATGTCACGCGCATACGTCACGGACTTTTGAACGACATCTGAAGCCACTTCCGACGGTGTCGTGACGACAATCGCACCAGCTAGGTCAGGGATGAAACCCGCGATCACCGGTGGCTTGTCGGCGGCTGCACCAGGAGGCAGGTCGGCGAGCAGCACGTCCAACTCACCCCAGACCACATCGGCTAAGAACTCTCGGATGACGTTCATTTCCATGAGTCCCAGCCATACCGGGCTGACATCCATCGGGCCCTTCCAACGAACCGGCGATGCTTCGTCGAGGAAGAAATCCATCGAGGCGACCTTTATACCAAGCGGACCGATTGGAGGGATGGCTCCTTCAGGAGTCATCTGGAGTGATTGACCGTGCAGCCCCAGCATGCGGGGAACACAGGGACCGTTCAGGTCCACATCGAGGAGTCCAACTTTGGCCCCCTGACGGGCAAAAGCCAGCGCCAGATTGACGGTCGTCATGCTCTTGCCGACTCCGCCCTTGCCGCTCATCACGACCAGCTTGTGCTTAATGCCGGCCATCCGGGCATGAACATTCTTCGTCTGCTCGGTAATCTGTTGGACCACCTTCGCGTCGTCGGAGTACCGCAATTTCCCGAGAATTTCCTTCAAGTCCTTTTCAGGAGCCATTGGTTCTAAGTCTCTCCAAAACAAGCGGTTTCTAAACGAAGGTACGGTAACACAAGGATTTCCGGAGAGTCAAACCAACGATCTACGGAAATTCTTTAGCTAGCAGCTCACTGTCCGGACATTCGATTCGTTCCAGCTTACAGTTGAGTGCGAGAGGCCGACAGCTTCGCTAGATCGAATACTGAAAGGTCGGCTTCGCTCCGATGGCCTGCGCCAACACACCTCGACGCTTGAGTTCGTCCAAGATTTGACGCGTCGCCGCGTCGAAGTCAGTCGGACCGGAGAGAGCGATATCAGTCCCAGGGGGAGGCTCTTCCGGTACTTTGCTCATGTGAACCGCAATGACTGGCGCCGGGTGAACGAGGGTACGAATGGCTTGCGCCGCCTCCGAGTAGGCTAAGCCGAATGGATTCGTGGTCGATACGACGATCAGCCCTGTATCGATCAAGAGTCTTGCCACCTCACCGTACCGCCGAGCCATTTCCGTGGTTTGGCTTCGCTCCGTTTCGGACAAGTCGGCATCCAGCCCGCGCCGGAGGTTTTCTCCGTCCAGAAGGTAGGCATGGCGACCGTCTGCAACGAGCCTGGCCTCTAGCTTTTTGGCCAAGAACGACTTGCCGGTATGGCGACCTCCCGTGACGAGCACAATCGCAGCCCTATGGCCGAATTGCTGTGCTCGTTCTTCGACCCCCACCTCGCCTTTGACCCACGCAAAATCCCGGCGGCGAGCTTCTTCCCGCAGAAACTCCTGATCATCACGGACCATTTCCGTGACGATTCCTCCACCGGCAATATCGTACTCATCGACCAACACGAAACGACCAGTGGTCTCAAACGAGGACGAGAGATCAAACGCCACAGGAGCCTTGGTTCTAAGCGTCAGCTCTGCCACTTGATTCCTGCCGACCGACGCTCCGCCCTGCTGTTGATTCAAGTCCGTCGTGTCAATTATCCGATGAATCGTCGCCACTTCGCAGTCGACCTCCTTGGTGGCGACTCGGAGGATATATTTTCGTCCGTGTTCCAATGGCCGACGTCCCAGCCAAAACAGATTGGCGCGAAAGGCCGTCGAGACCGGAGGCAACTCACCCTGGTGTGAGGCGATCTCACCTCGCTCCACAAAGATCTGCTCATCGAGCGTAATACCGACTGACTGCCCCGCATGGGCCTCAGTGGGAAAAGGCTCGATATTGAAGGCCTCGACCGATTTGATGTTCGCGCGTTTGTTCGATGGAGAAAAGACAAGCTGGTCGCCGACTTTCAACCGCCCTGCCGCAATCCGACCGGCGATGATCCGGCGAGCATCGAACTTATAGACATCTTGGATGGGCAGGCGTAGTGGCTGTTCGGATCGAGCCCTCTCTTTCTGAAACAGGCTGAGCGTCTCCAGAACCGTCGGCCCGCTGTACCAAGGCATGGTCTCGCTGCGACTGACAATGTTGTCGCCCAGCTTGGCGCTCACGGGAATAATCCGCTCTGGCACCGCCTTGAACTGACCGAGGAACTCCCGATATTCCTTTTCAATGCCCTCGAAGACATCCTGTCGATAGCCGACAAGATCCATTTTGTTGACGACGACGGCAAACTGTCGGACTCCCAACAAAGAGAGCAGATACCCGTGTTTTTTGGATTGCTCCTTGACCCCTTCCAAGGCATCGATGAGAAGCAGCGCCGCTTCAGCACGCGCTGCACCGGAAATCATGTTCTTCAGAAACTCTTTGTGACCCGGCGCGTCGATAATGATGTATTGCCGGCCCTTCCATGTGAAGAATGTTCTTGCTGTATCGATCGTGATGCCCTGTTCCTGCTCCTCTAAGAAAGCATCGAACAGGAATGCGTACTCGAATTCCTTCCCCTGCTGCCGGCAAATGGCTTGCACCTTTTCCAGTTTTCCATCCGGCAACGACCCCGTGTCAGCATAGAGACGCCCCAACAAAGTGGATTTGCCGTGATCGACGTGGCCGACGATAACGATATTCAAAGTCTCGGATGGTTTGGTTTCTGTGTGCTTCATCTCACTTCATTTCTAGCCGTTGAATGAGAACGTGGAATCGCCTTCCGCTCACTCACATATACCCGTCCTTCCTCAACAACTCCATCCCCCGCCCCTCGTCCTGCGCACGGCCCGATCGCTCCGCCACGGTCGTGTGCCGGAGTTCGTTAATGATGTCGTCTACGTTCTTGGCCGTAGATTTGATGGGAAACGTACAGGGGGCGCAGCCGAGGCTTCGATACCGGGTTCCGTCCCCCTTGTCGAGATAAAGATCGATGAATGGAATATTCTCCAACTTGATGTATTCCCAGATGTTGATCTCGGTCCAATCCAGCAACGGATGGATTCGGATATGGGTGCCCGGCGGGAAGGTCGTCTTGAACTGATTCCACAGCTCAGGCGGTTGATCGCGAAAGTCCCAATCCCCGTGCTTGTCGCGAGGTGAGAAATAACGTTCCTTGGCTCGCGTCCCTTCTTCATCCGCCCGAACGCCAAGAATAATCCCCGTGTAGCCTTTATTTTCGATAAGCTGTTTGAGCCCGTTGGTTTTGAGCGCTGTACAACAGGTCACCCGTCCCATCGTGTGATTCATCCCGGCGGCAAGCGCCTCCTTGTTTTGCCCCACCACCAAGTTCAACCGCCACTCGCGGGCCAATCGGTCTCGATATTCGATCATCGCTGGAATCTTATAGCTGGTATCGACGTGCAAGAGCGGGAAAGGTATGTGCCCGAAGAAGGCTTTGCGTGCCAACCACAAAAGCACGGTCGAGTCTTTGCCCATCGACCACAGCATGCCGAGATGATCGAAGTGCTTGTAGGCCTCGCGCAAGATGTAGACACTTTGATCTTCCAATTGGCGAAGGTGATCCACCGGATTATTCCTCTCGTTCCATCAGAGCCTACGACCGATGCCAGCCGGTTCTTGAACCAGTTCTTCAAGCTTCCTCGCCGCGAGACCGTCTTCGAGCGTCCGCCGTGCGATCGGCACACAAGCGGCCATCGACGTGCCTCTGCCAGCTGCGTACAGCAGCATCGCCGCGTTGAGCAACACCCATTCCCGCGGGCCACCATGAATCTGGTTCTGCAGAATCCGTTTGAGCAGTTCAGCCTCCTTCTCCTGTTGATCAGGCGGAAAGCCGGCCATCTCGCGCGAGGCGCCCATCGTTAACCCGACATCCTTCGGGGCCAGCGTCAGCGGGGTGATGCGTTCGTCTTGGAGCTCTAGGACTTTCGTTACTGAGGCCAACGACAATTCCGGATCGCCTTCGACCCCTCGAATAACGAGCGCGCGAGGACAACCCAGCATCCTTAACACTTCGGCCGTTTTCTCAAAATAGGGTGGGTGGGAGAGCCCTACGAGTTGCGAGGTTGCTCTCGCCGGGTTGAGCAGTCGTGCGATCGGATGAAAGACGTTCCGGACACCGAGTTCTCGCCGCATTTCCAGAAACCGATAGACGGGTGGGTGATACAATCCAATGTCGAGGTAGGCGAACCCCTTCTTTGCAATTTCATCTCCGATCCGTTTCGGCTCAAGATCAATAGGAATGCCCAGCCCCTTGAGTATTCCCGCAGTCCCGAGTCGTCCAGGGATCCCGTCGTACCCATGCATCAAAATCGTCGCCCCGGCTGCGGTCGCCACGATTGCGGCGCCTACAAGGGCATGGAAGGTTTCCTGTTTTCCTGCATAGGTTGGGACGTCAACCACACCTAGCTCTCGTGGGACCGGAACCGGCGCTACATACGAGCGGGCTGTGGCAGTAAACGACGCCAATTCCGTGACCGATTCCATTTTGATCCGCATGGCCAACAGAAAGGCGCCGACCTGCGCCTGCGTCGCATCGCCTTCGATGAGAGTCTTCATGGCCTGCTTGGCTTCGTCCCAGGTGAGATCCTTGGCTGCCTTGGGCCCCTTCCCGATTTTTGCGATGAACTCCTGCATGGTCGTCATGACGCCTTGTGCAACCCGCACTCGGTCTTCCCGAAATTTTTCCAGCGTCCTGCACGAAGATCTTCTCCCGGCATGACGGGAGCCGTACAGTGAGTACAGCCGATGCTGGGATAATTACGATCATGCAACTCGTTGTAAGGCACTTCGTACAGATGAATGTAGGTCCAGACGTCGTCCCACGTCCACTTCGCGAGTGGATTAACTTTGGCCAGTTGAAACCTGTCATCCCATTCAATCACACCGGCGTTGACTCTAGTCGGTGACTGGTCTCGTCTGATTCCGGTGATCCAGGCTGCGTAGTGTTTCAACACACGAGTCAGCGGTTCGACCTTTCGCAGGTTGCAGCAACGGTCCGGCCCTTTTTCTCGAGGCTCTTGAGCCCACAAGCGTTCGCCATATTGTTGCGCCTGGGCTTCCGGAGTGAGGAGGGACTTCATCTGAATGACTTGTTCGGGCTTTAATCCGTACCGTTGGACGATGCGGTCACGGACCGCGTAGGTTTCGGGAAACAGAAAATCCGTATCCAGATAAAACAGTGGAACGGTCGGATTGATACGGTGGATCATGTCCACCAGGACGACATCCTCTGCTCCGAAACTACAGGCCAGCACAATCTCAGGCGCATATCGGTCGATTACCGCCGCCAAGATCTCCTGCGGTTGCTTCGCCTCCAACGATTCTCCCCAGGCCTTCAATTCTTCTGATGACAGTTTCGTCATCTGATCCCTACTTCTTTCCGCCATAACATTTGGCATAGGAATACCCCCCCCCCGACTGCGCGCATCCAACGAGGGCTTTTACTCACCGACCGCCCTCGCGGCGCCGAAGCGCCCGCGTCCTCCCATAAGCCGCGCATCGCGCAAGCAAGGGAATGTCCCTATGCCGCGTCACTCCACTTTCTCGACCAACACCCGATAATGTGCCGCTTCCGGTTCAAGCGCCTCCTGCAGGAGGATCTTGTGCCCGTCATTTTTTAGGCTCATCGGCACATTCTTGATCGGTTCTCCTGCATCCAGCCAGACTTCCAGTTGTTCACCCGCATCCATCATTTCGAGTTTCAACTTGGTCTTCACATAGTTAAGCGGGCACGCTACGCCACGAAGATCGTACACTGCCGCACCGCCTGATGCAGAAGTCACAGAAGCAACAACTGGCTTTACAGCTGGAGCAGCGAGTTTGGAGACAGGGGATGTCTCGGCCTCTCCCGCAAACTTCAAATCTTTCCCCATCCGTTCCGTCGCAACACGGCAGGCGTCGACGAAGCCCTTGGCAAACGCCATCTTGGCTTGAGCAAACTCCGCAGTAGTCTCCTTCGGTCCCAAGTCTGCTACGAGTTTCCCAAGCTCGCGATACATGGCTGGCACGACGCCCTTGGGCGCCAGTCGCTGTTCGAATTCCCGCAAGGTTTCTGCATCGGTCGCCGGATCGATCCCTTCTGTCACCAACAACGCCTTCGTTGCGGCCAAAACTGCCCGATAAGACTTATTCACGGAAACCGAGTACTGATGTTTCTCGACTAAGAGCCTTGTCTGATACAGTTCTTGATCTGCTTCGAGAATGCCGTTCTCAATCATCTCGAGTGCTCCGCCGGCACATTCGCCCGGCCCCAGGTCTTCGAGTACGAATTCATTGTCTCCTTCCCAGTCATAGTAGAAGGTTGGGTCTTCGTCATGTGACGGTACTATCGTGTAGAGGATCAACTCGTCCTTCAATTTGTGTTTGCCCATCCGGTCGATAAAGGCCGGCAATCCCTCTCCCGGCTGACGGTCCCGTCGGTAAACCTCGATCAAATGGGTAATGGCCGCAGGAACGCTCTTCGCCGGTAACTTGACCGTCATGTGACCGATCTTGGCCGTGCCGTTCACCTTCCCGCCGAGATGTAATTCATAGTGAGGTGCAACATGGTCGCCGAGACGTTTTCCCACGCCGTGTAACCCGATCGTGGCGATATGATGTTGGGCGCAAGAGTTGTGACAGCCGCTGATCTTCACGGAGACGCCTGCAAGATCCTTCGCCACTCGTCCGGCTGGAAAGACTTCCGCAAGCGCTCGTGCCATGCCCTTTGACGACGTGATGCCCAGTCCGCAGGTATCGGTACCGGGGCAGGCGATGATGTCTTCCACGAGTTCCGCCCCGGGGTCAGCAAGATTTTGCGATACAAGGTCCTGGTAGAAGTCGGCCAGCCTCTCTTCTGGAACCCACCGGATGACCATGTTTTGATTGATCGTCGTCCGAATGTTGCCGTTGGAATAGCGCTCTGCCAGATCGGCGACAAAGAGCATCTGATCGGATGTGAGGTCCCCCATGAAAAGCTTAACCGCTGCGGTGGCGTAGCCATTCTGCTTCTGCCTGACGACGTTGGTCCTCTTCCACATTTCAAACGGCGTCTCATGTTGATGTCCGTTGGGGTCGCCGTTGCTTGAGAGGGCGGCATACGTTGCCCTGTTGGACGTCGGCATGATAAGCGGCACTGGCTGATCGGCATGCTCCAATAGTCTGATAGGCTCATGATTCGGTCGAGCGTAACCCATGTCCGTATACGCTTGTTCCCACCCGCGTTTGAATTCTCCAAAGCCCAGTTTCTCGATCACGAATTTCATCCGTGCCTTATTCCGGTTCTTGCGATTCCCTAACGTATCGAAAACCTTGATCACCGCTTCGATGCTCGGAATGAGCTCATCGATCGGCGTAAACTCTCGGAGCACTTGTGCAATGCGAGGAGCAGCCCCTAACCCGCCGCCGGCAACCATGCGGAATCCGACTGTGCCGTCCTCTTGTCGAAGAGCCAGCAACCCGATGTCGTGGATAGGCGTGAGTGCGCAGTCGTGCTTGCACCCGGAAAACGCGATCTTGAACTTGCGAGGCAAGCTTTGGTTCAACGGATTGCGGAGCAAGTGCAGCGCGACTGTCTTGGCGTAGGGCGTGACATCAAAGACCTCTCCCTGACAGACGCCGGCAAGATGACATGCGGTCACGTTCCGCACCGTATTGGCGCACGCTTCTCTCGTGGTGAGCCCCACTTCAGCAAGGCCGCGCATAATCGTGGGAACATTCTTCAATTCGACGAAATGCAGTTGGATATCCTGGCGGGTGGTCACATGGCCGACACCGGTGGCGTACCGTTCCGCCAGCTCGGCCAGCCGGCGAAGCTGATTGGACGTCAGGCCTCCGAAAGGAATCTTGATGCGGACCATCTGCACACCCGCCTGGCGTTGGCCATAGATGCCATACTGCAGACGGAACGGCTTGAACAGATCGTTCGCGATTTCTCCCGCTATCATCCGCTTTGCTTCAGCCTCAAACGTTTCAATCTCCTCGACAATCGCCGTTGGAATCGGCTGAATCTGAATGGGGATCGTGCTCGTCAATGTACGGCTCATGGGACTCACCTCAAATGTGGTACATCAAGGACCGTTGTTGTTCGAGGATACGTTGTTGTTCGGCAAGCTCTTCGACCGTGATTGCCTCCAGCACTTGACGTTCTGCTTGGTGGACCTGCTCCCAGATTCTGCCCAGGAGGAGTTCGGGTTTGCTCAACCGTCTGGAAGCTGCCTGGCCGTTCATACCTGCCGATGGTAAGAGCGGGCCATCGAGAGCTTCGAGGATTTCAGCAATGGACAAGTCGGCAGGCCTTTTGGTCAGCACATATCCACCCTGGGCTCCACGGAGGCTTGTGACGAGGCCAGCTTTTTTCATGGCGTGCAACACCTGCTCTAGAAAACGCGCAGGAATGGCTTGTCGACGTGCGATAGACCTGGCTTGGATCGGCGTCGTACCTGTTCCCATCGCAAGATCTACCGCTGCCATAATTCCGTAGGTGGCCCTTAGAGATACCTTCATACCCTAGTATTCCGGTCGGAATTAGGAACACGTCATTCATAGCCTGCTTCCCGTTCATTTGTCAAGGGTCCTCTACCAGCATGCGGGAGCAGCATTTCGACCAACCGTTGAATCATTGCTGTTGTCATTGGTAATGAATGTACGGCGCGACCAATCGGATGGTGCACAAACTTCAAGCGGCCCAGAGACCTATCAACCCATTTCAAAGGCAAGACTAGAATCCAGCACCACGACTAAACGCTGGTCTTCCTATTCAACCGCAGAGTGCCCGATTCAACATTCGCCTTCAGTGTAGGGGAATCATCTTTGTTGAGTGACATTGATCAGTGTACGCGGCTGTGTGTTTTCAATGTATGTCCTGTTCGTAAATTTCCTGATTGACATCAAATCGGCTCTGGGCAATAATCCGGCCCTCTTCTTCACGTGGTGCCTTCATGTCGCTCTCTTCATCCGTGTTTAGTGTCCTGTTGCTGACAAGCGATCCGGAAATTCAAGCCCAGTACAAACAAGTGTTTAAGGATGCGTCGATCACGATTGTGAAAGACCTCACCGGCATGCCGAAGGACGCGGCAAGACGAAATTTTGATGCCGTGATTGTCGAATCAAAGCCTGGCTCATCGGTCGGCACAGCCGTGTTCCCTAGCAATATGGACTTATCCCATTGCCTCGTAATTACTGGATCGCGCAGCGCGCTGAAGCGCGCATCAAAATTCATGCAGGTGATGGGAAAACACAGGACTCCAGTGGTAAATGGAGCGGGAGCCCTCTCGCTTGAGGATTACCTGGAAGAGAAGATGGGAGATTTCGTCAAGGGGATGCGGAACGGATCAGCACGTAACCTCCATCCGATGTTGATCACGGCGATGGAACGCCCCCTCATCACACTGGCGCTCCAGGAAACCAAGGGTAATCAGATTCAGGCGGCGGAATTATTGGGACTCAATCGCAATACGTTGCGAAAGAAGATTCATGATCTGCATATTCCAGTGAAACGTGGTCGAGCCGTACACAGTCGCAGCGCATAGCCTTGGGTTAGCAGGTAGGGATAGTCATCGGTCACAAACCTTTAACTATAACGGGAGGGATAGAATGACCAAAGAAGAACTGATTGCAAAGATGGCGGCATCTGCCGGGATCACCAAAGTAGCCGCAGGAACGGCACTCCAAGCCTTCACCGGTGCGGTCACCACCTCATTGAAAAAGGGGCACCGCGTCACCCTGGTCAACTTCGGGACATTTACCGTCGCGAAGCGGAAAGCTCGCTTGGGTCGTAATCCTCGCACAGGAGAAACCATCAAGATTGCGGCGGCGAGGGTTCCGAAGTTCTCTGCGGGATTGGAACTGAAGAAAGCGGTGAGATAAAAATCCCTCCCGCACGAGATCGCTCGTCCGAGACACAAAAGAGAAGGCGGCGTGCTCCACGAGGAAGCATGTCTCCTTCTCTTTTGCATTTCTTGACACTTCAGTTGAGCCTATATTAGCATGCGCCCTTGGACGATAGGCGCGTAGCTCAGGGGGAGAGCGCTACCTTGACACGGTAGAGGTCGACGGTTCAAGACCGTCCGCGCCTACCATTCCGCCGAGGGCATCTGACCGTCTCGAGCGGTCGGGGTGCCTTTCGTGTTTTTGGGTCTGCCTGATCGTCGTAACTTATGAAGATAACGTTGAAAGATGGAACTTCTCGGGATGTGCCGGCAGGACAGACAGTCGGCAAATCCCTCTCGATCGCCGGTGTGGTCCTTGGTCCAGACGTCATTGCCGCGAAAGTCAACGGCGCGATTGTCGACCTCTCACGGGAACTTAACGAAGACGCCCTGGTTGAACCGCTTCGTTTTGACTCCCCCGACGGCCGAGAGATCTACCGACATACCAGTACACATATCATGGCCCAGGCGGTGAAGGAGCTATTCCCGACTGCGCAGCTCACCATTGGCCCGGCCTTGGAGGACGGTTTTTATTACGACTTCGCCCACGACCGTCCGTTTACTCCAGAAGATCTTGAAAAAATTGAAGCCCGAGCTAAAGAAATTATTAAACGCAATCTTTCGATCAAGAGAACTGAGTTTTCTAAGCAACAGGCGATCGAATTCTTCAAGGCGCGCGATGAAGCATATAAGGTCGAATTGATTGAAGGGTTTCCGGACAACGAACCTATATCTGCCTATACCCAAGGTGCCTTTGTCGATCTCTGCCGCGGTCCGCACCTTCCAGCCACCGGTCACGTGGGAGCCTTCAAACTTCTGAATACAGCCGGTGCATACTGGCGCGGAGACGAACGCAATCCCATGTTGCAACGTATCTATGGGACGTCGTTTCCCTCGCAAGCCGAACTTGACGCTCATCTCGCCAGGCTGGAGGAGATCAAGCGCCGAGACCATCGGAAGGTCGGCAAGGACCTAGATCTCATCACGATCCAAGATGAGATCGGACCTGGCCTGGTACTTTGGCACCCCAAGGGTGCTCTGATTCGCTTGTTGATCGAAAACTTTTGGCGCGAACAGCATCTCAGGAACGGATACGACCTGGTCTATTCCCCCCATGTGGCCCGCTTGGACCTCTGGAAAACCAGCGGTCATGTCGACTATTACCGCGACAACATGTTTACCCCCATGAAAGTTGAAGCCAGTGAGTATCAGCTCAAACCTATGAACTGTCCCTTCCATATCATGATCTATAAGTCCCACCTCCGCAGCTATCGTGACTTGCCGATTCGTTACGGCGAGCTGGGCACCGTGTATCGGTACGAGCGGACAGGTGTCCTCCATGGATTATTACGGGTGCGTGGCTTTACTCAAGATGACGCCCATCTGTTTTGTCGCCCGGACCAAATCGAAAGCGAGGTCAGCCGCGTCTTGGATTTCACATTTTTCATTCTTCGAACCTTTGGGTTTAGCGAATTCGAGGTCTACTTATCGACCAGGCCGGAAAAGGCGGTCGGCTCAGAAGAGCGATGGGCGCAAGCGACGACTGCGCTCGAATCAGCCCTCAAGGGACGCGGCGTAGCCTACGAGGTTGATCCGGGAGAAGGTGTGTTCTACGGACCGAAGATCGACATCAAAATCAAGGACGCGTTGGGCCGCTCTTGGCAATGTTCCACGATCCAAGTCGACTTCAATAATCCTGAACGGTTTGAGTTGGGATACATCGGGGAAGACGGGAAGTCTCATCAGCCGATCATGATTCACCGCGCCCTTATGGGGTCGATCGAACGCTTTTTCGGGATCTTAATCGAGCATTTCGGCGGAGCTTTCCCAACCTGGCTCGCTCCTGTTCAGGCCGCCGTCCTCTCGATCACGGATAACCAGAGGGATTATGTCGCCGGAGTTGTGGCACAATTGAAGGCTGCGGGATTCCGGGCAGAGGCCGACTTGCGTAATGAAAAGATCGGATTCAAAATCCGTGAAGCTGAGAAGGCTAAAGTGCCATTCATGCTGGTGGCCGGCGACCGGGAAGTCCAGGGCGGGACCGTGTCCGTGCGCGGACGCAGTGGAAACAACTTGGGCACCATGAGCGTGTCGGGGTTCATCGAACACCTCGGCCAAGAAGTCAGGCGACAAACCCAAGATCTTCAACCCACAAATTGAGAGGTGGCCTATCGTTCCCAAACTGCGAGTGAATCGTGAGATCAGGGTGCGCGAAGTTCGGGTGATCGGTCCTGAGGGAGAACAGCTTGGCATTCTTCCCACGCAGGAGGCATTCAGGCAGGCTCAGGAAACGGGATATGATCTAGTTGAGGTGGCGCCGACGTCGGTTCCTCCCGTCTGTCGCATCATGGACTACGGGAAATATAAGTATGAGCTCAGCAAGAAGGACCACCAAAGTCGGAGGCATCAGAAATCGACGCAGGTAAAGGAAATTAAGCTCCGCCCCCGGACCGACAAACACGATCTCGAGATTAAGATCAGGCAGATCAAGGGATTCCTCGAGGAAGGAAACAAGACGAAGGTGACACTGACCTACCGGGGTCGCGAGATGGCCAATCAGGAGATGGGACGCACGGTCATGAATTCGGTTATCGAACAATTAGCCGAGACAGGAACCATCGAGTACGCACCGCGTATGGAAGGACGGAGTCTGATCATGATCGTCGCACCGAAGAGTTAGATCAGCAATTTGAATCATTTCAACCAAAGGATTTACGCATTATGAAGATAAAAACCCACAGTGGAGCGGCGAAACGATTTTCGAGAACGGGTAGCGGGAAAATCGTCCGCCGAAAGGCAGGGAAACGGCACATCCTGACCAGCAAAAGACGGAATCGCAAGCGACGGCTCAGCGGGACCGTCGAGGTCGATGCAACGAAGACCCTCGCACTGAGGCGATTGCTGCCCTCCTGATGAAGCACGACATATTGATCACGCTATTAGAAAAGGAGTACTGAGTCATGCCTCGCGTCAAAGGTGGTTCAAAAACTCGGCAACGACGGAAGAAGCGGCTGAAGCTAGCGAAGGGACAGTATGGAGGGAAAAGCCGGCTGTTCCGCACCGCCACGGAATCCGTGGACAAGGGTCAAACCTATGCTTACACTGGCAGGAAAAATCGTAAGCGGGACTTCCGCCAGCTCTGGATTGCCCGCATCAGCGCCGGCGTTCGCGCGCATGGGCTCACGTATAGTCGGTTCATCAATGCGTTGAAGAAAGCGAATGTGCTGTTGGACAGAAAAGTGCTGTCAGACATGGCAATCAAGGACTCGACCGGGTTCGAGCGACTGATCGATCTCGCCAAGCAGCAGCTCGTTCCTACCGGCGCCTAACGTTTACTGCTAACTGTGTGGTGAGCTTTGATCGGGTCTGAGGATGTCGAGCCCCTTGCTCTCCTCAGATCCGTTCGCTGAGCTGCGTGACGTTCACTTCGAATGCCACTGCCGGCACTGTAATCTGCCAGCGTTCGAGCACTTCTGGGTGAAGCTCCCCGATCAATCCGACGTATTTCCCCTGCGATACAATACGGCCCGCTCGTCCTTCTAAGAACGAGGGATGTTGAAGCGGTTCAAGCTGATACGACTGGTTTAAATAGTAAAACAGCGTGTCCACACACGAATGGATCTCCGAGAAATGAGCCGTCGCGTGGACGAGAAGCGCCCCCAGTGTCACGACGGTTTGCGAGCCCAGTTCGTGAGTGGCATCGGGCCTTGCCACTTCACCAACTTCAAATAAGCGATGCGGATAGAACGCTCGGCCCGACGCGGTTTCAACTCGTAGCAGCGAGGGAAGAATCCATTGGCGAAGCACCGAGTAACTCTGTGACATGACATTGTCGACTTCGACCAACTGTCCCCATTCCGTTCCGTTCAATCGCATCGCTTCGCAGTATACTTGAGAAGACCCTAAAATATTGGAGATGACCTCTTGGAACCCCATCCCGACCATGAGATCTCTCGCTCGATCGGACGTCGCTTCAACCTGTGAGAGTCCACCGACGGTGAACTGGGAGGGCATAATCGGTTGGAAGTGTCCATACCCGCGACTAATGGCCACATCCTCCACGACATCCATGGCATGCATAAGATCCTGGCGGTATGGCGGCAGTGTAACGGTAATCGTATCGCGCGCAGTCTTGACTTCATAGCCGTAGTACTCCAACGCCTGCTTAATCGGTTGAACACCCATGGTCTGTCCCAGTGCCTGCTCAATCGTGGCAATCGGGAGAGTGCGGCTCTTGGCCAGGTCCAACGGCGTCACAATCTTCTTTCCGTGTTCGGTCTTGTAGGGATACACGACTTCGATCGGTTCGATAGTGGCCCCTCGATCGGCAAGATTCATTGCGAAGATATTCAGCGTAAGGATGACCATGGCCAGATCAGTTCCGGTTACTTCGACGAAGAGCGCGTCGTCGCCGACTCGCACCTCACCGGTGTCTCGACTATTGATAATCGGCGGGAATGACAACGCCTGATGCTTTGCATCGCGAAGCAGCGGAAGACGCGCTTGCCCCGCAAGGATATTTCCATACTCGAGACCCTTCGGATGAATGAGCAAGATTTCGCCCAACGTCATTGCAGTATCCAGCCCGAGCGGTGTGAATTTCGCTTCATCGGGTTTCACTAAGTCATAGGTCACAGGAAATTCTATCTGCGAAAGCCGATAGAGCCCGATTGATACGCTGCGTCGCTTCCGGCCGAAAATGTCCGCCAGCTTCTCTTGTGCTTGAATGAGTTGGGTCAATCCTTGTGGTGTCACACGATAGCCAGTCGCCGCACAAGCTGCCACATAGGGGCGAACTGATTCCAAACCAGGCGCAACGGTCAGTTGTTTCCGTGAGCGAGCACGCGGTTTCAGGAAAGGGTAGGGGCTGAGCTTCCCTTGTTGTGTCACGCGAATCTGACGAGCAATCCCTTCGCAGCACCAGAGGTCTGGACGGTTACTGTCTTGCAATTCGATTCGCAATTCGCCAGTCTCGGGAGTTTGACCTTTCAATTCCCCCTTCACTAAAGGTAACCACTCTTCGAGCTGTTCTATCGTAATCGACCGGTGCGCATCACCTGGCTTCGACAGAAGCGCTTCCAGTTCCTGTTTGAAAATAGAGATCGTCGGCATGACAGCCCTAGACGCTCCCTCGCATGGAACGAATCAGCTCGAGATTATCGGTGAACAGCTCACGAATGTCATGAATGCCGAGAGCGACCATTGCCATCCGATCAAGCCCTAACCCCCACGCGATCACCGGAACCTTGACCCCCAATGGCAAGGTCACTTCCTGCCGGAACAATCCGGCTCCCCCAAGCTCCATCCACCCCAAGCGCGGGTGGCGCACATGCATCTCGACCGACGGCTCAGTGAAGGGGAAATACGCCGGTAGAAATTTCACTTCTCTGGCCTGCGCTACCTCTCGCGCAAATAGGTTCAAGAGCCCTAGCAGAGTTCTAAAGTTAATATCTTCACCGAGCACGATGCCCTCGACCTGAAAAAAGTCTGTAGCATGGGTCGCATCGACTTGGTCGTAGCGAAAGCACCGGGCAATGGAAAAATACTTTCCCGGGATGGAGGGCCTTGATGCGAGCGTGTGAGCTGACACGGCCGTGCCTTGGCTCCGAAGCATCAATCGACGAGCCTGCTTGAGATCGAATCGATACCCCCATCCGGCTGATCCTGTGTCACCACCATCCTGATGGGTTTGGGCCACGCGGGAGAGAAACGGTTCGGCTATCGCATTGGCCAGTTTGGGCTCTTTAACGAAGTAGACATCATGGATATCCCGAGCCGGATGGAATTGGGGCATAAAGAGAGCATCCATGTTCCAGAACTCGGTTTCGACAAGGGATCCTCGCATTTCTTGGAACCCCATGCTCACGAGCTTTGTCTTCACCGCATCAAGGAATTCACGATAGGGATGTCGCTTGCCCGGAGCCATTCTTGGCGCCCTCAGACTGATGGTGTACTTGCGGAACCGCTTCGTGCGCCAACTCCCGTCCTTGAGTAGTTCAGGGCTCAACTGGGAAACCTCTTCCGCCATCTCTTGTCGCGAGAGCTGTCGAGTCGTTTCAACGCCTGACGGAGATAGCTTGAATGACCGAGTACCCCTTTCATCGATCCGGAACGGCTCTCGAGCGTTGCCCCGCTTCACGGCATGGTCTTGAATGACTTGCCGATAGAGCTCAGGGAACGCCTGGAGTTCGCGGGATGTCCCACGCAACTGGAGGAGTACCGCTCGGATGGCCTCTGCGGTCGCACTCGGACGGCCGGTCGCTTCGATACACCCACCCTGAATAATCAACAACGCTCCTTCCTTCTTGAGGCGGCCGATGGCTCCACTGACGTCAGCTGGTTCCAACCCTTCGCGCGATTGAATGTCCCGAATCGTGAGTCGCCTGCCGGTCTTGGCCGCATCGCGCGCTGCGGAGAGCACGCGCTCGATGGGGGAATACTTCTCAAAATACAGTTCCCCAATCTTGGTCAGCGAGACGACCGGCGTGGTGTGTTCTGATTCGACCGTGAGGAGCCCCTTGGCCAGGAGCCATTCGACAGCCATGCTCAGCTGAGACGGCTCCAGCCCAGTCGCCTGTGTCAGTTGCTCGGTGCTGAGCACACCGTTGGCCTGTAGACCAAACGTGGCGAGCACTTTCGTTTCAAGTGGGTGAAGGCTGTCGATGACGGAAGAAATATCCAACTGCGTGGCCTATCGGTGAGCGGAAGCGTGCTTTGCCGAGGCGGAGGAGGCGCGTACGGCTGTTCGCAAGGCAGCAATCGTGGCGGCATAGTCCTGGCTCTCAAAAATCGCAGACCCGGCCACGAGGATGTCGGCCCCTGCATCAAGAACTTGAGCGGCATTATCGACCTTGACCCCGCCATCGACTTCCAACAGAGCGCGGCTCTGCGTGCGATCAATCAACTGACGGGCAGACGTGATTTTCTTGAGCGACGAAGGAATGAACTTCTGTCCTCCAAAACCGGGGTTCACCGACATGATCAGCACAAGATCAACATCGGCAACGATCTCTTCTAGCGTGGTAAGAGAGGTCGCTGGGTTGAGCGTCACCCCGGCCTTCACGCCTCGCTCTTTAATGGATTGGACGGTACGATGCAAATGGGGGCACACCTCCACATGGACGGTCAAGTAATCTGCACCAGCCGCGGCAAACTCGCCGATGAAGGCGTCGGCGTTCGTGATCATGAGATGCACGTCGAGGGGGAGCTTTGTGACTTTTTTGAGCGCCTCGACAATGGGAGGGCCCACGGTCAAGTTCGGAACGAAATGGCCGTCCATGACGTCGATATGAAGAAAATCCGCACCGGCCCGCTCAACAGCCCCCACCTCATCAGCCAACCGAGCGAAGTCAGCGGATAAAATCGACGGCGCTATGTACGTCGGCTTAGCCATCATGAGACCTTGATGAGTCGTGCCGCGTAGAACCCGTCCATTGAGCAGCGATTACCCATCGTCGACAGTGCTCCCTTCTCGGTCAGAAATGCACGGGCGGCGGGCGGTAACCACGGCGCGACAGATTCAGGACGGAACTCCGCGTTGGACTGGCAAAACTGTTCGATGACGTTCTCGTTCTCTTCTGGCTCCGTCGAGCAGGTACTATAGACCAGCACCCCGCCGGCTCGCAAGCGCGCGGCGACCGAGTTGAGGATCTGAAGTTGAAGGGTTCGATGTCGAAGGAACGCCTGACCGTCCTTCCGCCATTTCGCTTCCGGGTGCCGGCGTAATACGCCCAGTCCGCTGCAAGGCGCATCGACAAGGATCCGATCGAAGCAGCCATCCTGTGTTTCAGCAACGTCAGACCATGTACCCGGTTGTTTGATATCACCCACGATGGGTTTTGCGATCGTAACTCCGAGCCGGCGGCAATTGACACGAAGGAACTCCAACCGTTCGGGCTTGCGATCGACCGCGTAGATCGTGCCCTTATTTTGCATCAACATGGCAAGATGGGTCGTTTTCCCACCTGGTGCCGCACAGGCGTCGAGTATTGTTTCTCCTGGCTGAGGATCAAGCAACGGAGGAATCAATTGCGCGGCTTCGTCTTCGACGTAAAACGCACCTTCCTGAAACCCCGGCAATGACAAAATCAATCCCCCGTCTTCTAAGACGACACCACAAGGGCTCACGTCCGTCGCCCGAGCCTTGAGTCCGGTTTCCTGCAACGTTTCGAGCAATGCTTCGCGCGCGATCTTCAATTGATTAATCCGCAGTGTGACCGGTGGAACTGCACTCGCTCCTGCGCAGGCCGCTTCAGCTCCAGCAACACCGAGGCGGTCGATCCATCGTCGACTCAACCACTCGGGAATCGAGTGGCGAACCGAAAGCGCTCGCGCTGGATCGGCTTCTACAGTCGGCCAGGGCGGAACCGGGCTGCGCAGCAATGAGCGCAATACCGCGTTCACGAACCCACTCCAGTCCCGACCCAATGGCTTCGCCCACCTCTTCGTCAATTGGACCGATTCATTGACTGCAGCGGAATGGGGAATGCGATCCAAATACAAGAGTTGATAGGCTCCGAGTCGGACGATCATCTGTATGGCAAGAGGAAGACGTGGGAGCGGTTTGTCCACAACAGAGGCAAGTCGCCAATCAATCGTTGCGAGTCGCCGCAAGACACCATACGTGAGTTCCATCGCCAGGGCTCGGTCTCGACTGTCACAACGATTCTGAGTCAACGCGCGGTCCAGCAGGAGATCAGCTCCTTCGTCAGATTTCACGGATTCAACTAAGACCGAGACGGCGACCGTTCGAGCGGAAGGCGAATAGGCGGATGAACGTGGTGATAGTAAACTGGATGTCATGAAAGATGCTTCGACCGAGCCTGCACAGGTACCGGTTATGGATGAGAGGATCGTCCCAGTATACTCCCCACGGAAATAGGATGGCCAGCCAGATATTGGGAAACCGTCATTCGGCGACGGTTCGCTGGCTGTAATTCTGCGAGCATGAGTACACCGTCTCCAGTGGCTACATGAACAGCATCCTTCGTCACGTGCATCACCGTTCCCGGCAACTCCGTGACCTGTTTTGTCATCGCCGCTGCTCGCCAAATGGTCCAGCGGTCTTCTCCTGCGAAGGTATAGGCACTGGGCCAAGGAGTGAGGCCCCGTATGCGGTTCGCGATAGCTGTGGCGCTTATGGTCCAATCGATCATTCCATCTTCCTTCTTCAGCAGCGGAGCCATCGTGGCCCGGGCATGATCTTGTTGGTGTGACACCAATGTCCCAGCCTTGAGTTGCGCGAGCGTCTTGATGAGCAGCCGTCCGCCCAACTCAGCCAAGCGAGGCGACAACGTCCCCGCCGTATCCTCCGGAGCAATGGCGAGACGCTCTTGGAGCAGGATCGCACCGGTATCCATCCCCTCATCCATCAGCATCGTGGTAATGCCCGTTTCTGTCTCACCATTGATAATCGCCCATTGGATCGGGCCGGCTCCTCGATACTTTGGCAGGAGAGAGCCATGCACGTTGATACAACCTCTTGGCGGAAGATTCAGAATTGCTAGGGGGAGGATGCGGCCAAACGCCGCCACTGTCATGACATCCGGTTTCCAAGCCGTGAGCGCGTCAAGAAACATCGGGTCCTTCATCTTGGTCGGTTGCAGGATCGGGAGTCTTTCACGTTCAGCGATGAGCTTGATCGGCGACGAGGTCAGTGATTGCCCTCGGCCCTTGGGGCGATCGGGTTGTGTGACTATGCCGACGACTTGATCATCTGATTTCAATAGAGTCTCGAGAGACGGAACTGCGAACTCCGGTGTGCCCATGAAGACGATTCGCATGAACACCTTTTACCTGCCACTTCCCGTGAAAGCAACCGACAGCGAGGCACCTTACCTTGACTAAGCTTCGATCGCTTTGTTAGCATCCGCGCGCGGGGTGGAGCAGCCTGGTAGCTCGTTGGGCTCATAACCCAAAGGTCGAAGGTTCAAATCCTTCCCCCGCAACCAACCAATTCACTTTTCTCTCATCAACTTACAACGGATTCGCTTCCGGCACCGACCACAGGGTGAGTGGTCGATTGTGCTAAAACTGTGCTAACTCCTGCCGGAACACGATCCAAAATCTCCACTCCCGCGCGGAGACTTTCCGGATGATGATGCGCATATCGCATGACCATCGAGATGGTTTTCCATCGTCCGAGGTTTTGCACGGTGTAGATGTCCACACCGGCTTGTACCAATCGAGTTGCGAAGGTATGGCGCAGATCGTGAAACCGAAACCGTTTCACGTCCGCTTTCCTCATCGCGGGATAAAACGCCCGCAAGAGATCCCTGGCATCCATCCGGTTCCCGGCCCCGTTGAAGAAGACATAATCCGTTTTCAACGATCGGACTTTGGCCCTGGCTTTTAGTACGTCCAGCGCTTTCGCACTCACCGGAAGCGTGTCTCTGCCTCCGTTCTTCTGTTCCAGCAGCGTAATCGTCCTCCGGAAGAGGTCCACCTGACCCCATTGGAGGTTGAGGATCTCGCTCTGCCGGAGTCCCGTGTTGACTGCGAAGACGATGATCTCCTGCAGCCAAATAGGAGAGGCCGCTAAAAGACGCTGTTCTTCTTCTGCCGCGAGCCATCGTTCGATCAGATTATGCACTTTCTCCTTTGAGACCCGTTGCACCGGATTGTCGGCCACCCATTCCCATTCCTTCATTGCGAGCTGAAAGGCATGACCCAAGAGCGTCAGCTCATTGTTGATCGTCTTGGCCGCTGCGCCGTCCGCTCGCCGCTTCGACTTGTGCGCTGCGATGAGAGAGGGGCGGATTTCCTTCAAGGTCAGATCCCCGAATGCCCGGATGAGATGCTGCACACGAGACAGATCACAGAGGTGTGTCTTGGGAGCTTTATTCGGTTTGGAGTGGTCTCGTAGGTACCGTTCCAAGAGTTCCTTCACCGTTTTATCGGCCCCCGCTTCGGGCGGATACCACTTGCCCTCCGCAATTTGGACCATTACCTTGTGATAAATCTTCTCCGCGAGCCTCTTGTCCGTGACTTCCGTGGATCTCCTCACCTGCTTTCCGAGGTAGGAAAATCTCATCCACCAGACGCGGCCTCGCCGAAACAGTGCCATCATTAACCTCCTTGTTTGGCCCTGTCTTCGTCCGGTTTCTCGCAGCGAGCAGTATAGATGGCGTGGATGGCACTCGCAATCAGTTGGTCGACGCCAGAGCTGCCTCTCCTTCGTGCATTGGCCTTCGCAGGCGAGAGCAGACGAGTAATAAACGAATCCAGCCATCGCTCTATTTCACTAGGATTAAAGCGCACAAGACCATAAACCTTCCGGCATGGAATCTTCCCCTGCGCCGCCCAGGCATAGAGCGTGGAGGGTTTGATCTGGAGCCGGTAGGCCAGTTCTTTCACCGTCCACAACAGAGGGTCTTCACGCCGACACTGACTGACGAGTCCTGACTCCGCCTCGTGATCCATGCATGTGGTATATCGTGTCCAGATGGAGGAATCTAAAACCCGACATGACAGCGGGAGGATGATGTCGGGTTTTTGCAGTGGGGAGGGAGACCTTGCAGAATCACGCTGAAGAATGGCGCACCCGTCTACTGGGATGCGAGATCGATCCAGAGGCCTTCTTGACCATGGCGAAGCTCATGACACAGACGGTGGAGATCGCGGGGCGCGGCCTGGCCCAGGCAGGACGCGAGAAGCTTGCGACGCAGGCTCCCTCCGTGGACTGGGAGCACATCTACAACACTACTCCGAACGTGCTCACCCAACTCATGCAGTGTCTCGATCCGGCCTTCGGGAGCAATCCTCCACGGGATGAGCACGAACTCAGACCCTGGGTCCGCACCACCATGGGGCAGATTACCCAACTACTGAAGAAGACCGATCGCTTCACTGATCCGAAGACCGGACTGTATACGGAGGCGGGGCTCCAGCAAAAAGACGTGAAGGCGGTCGTAGCCATGGCGGAAGCGAAGCTCACCGGGATGCTGGTGGAATTCCAGGCCGCCCTGGATTCGATCGTGGCTCAATTGATCTGGGGGACCCCGATGTCGGCGGTCTTGACGCAGGCCTTGGCAGGCGAGGAGACTGCCCTCTTCGACGTCCTCTCGCTCAATCCACACCTGATCTATCACCCGACGATCACGAACCAGATCCAAGACCTGATTGCCCACCAAGGGTCCGGGGTGGTGCGCGGCCTGGCCACTGCCCTGGAGCGCCGCCCGCAGCTCCGGGGAAATGCTACGATCGGCTTCATTCTCTTGGTGTTATGAGAGGCAGGTTTAAAGAAACTGACCTCCAACCAATTGCGGGGTTTCCTAAAAGCGGTGGGCATCCAAAACGTCCCGTCGCATCAGGCATTAGAGCGATACTGGGAACGGCTGGGGCTCAAGAAATATGTCGTGGAGTAGTCCGCACCTCTTCACCACCAGACTCGCATGAAGACGAACAAGCATTACACGTTGCGCCTCGTGCAGAGTCAGGGCGCGGTCCGGGCGCAAGACCTTGTTGACCAATTTGGCTACTCCCCGGCCACGGCTCGCTCCTATCTCTCCTACCTAAAACGGCAGGACCTGTTAGAACGGGCGAGCGCGGGGCACACTTTGACGACCAAAGGGACCATGCGTCTGCACCACTTTGATGCGGCTGGCTGTCCCCATCCCGACTGTCCAGTGTGCGAGGGCAAGGCGGGCTCGTTGACCTGCCCACGCTGTGGGTATTACATGCCCGCCAAGGAGGCCCGCATTCTGTCAGAAAAGGATTTTCTCGTGGTCCTGCGTCATGCCGGGGTCTATTGCCCCTGGTGTCTAAAGCTGATCTTCTCGGAATCACAAGCTCTGCTGTTGAACATCCCGAAGGAGGGTCGATGAAACCAGTCGGGTGGGAAATTCGCCCGTTAGGGTGGCTGCTGCTCGTCGTGCTGGTCGCACTTCTGGTCTATCTCATCTACAGACGGCTGCAGCCACCATCCGCTCAGCCGGAAGGCAACTCTTGATCGCTCTGCTCTACGCGTCTCGCGATTAAACAGACAACTTCTTATTTCATGTCTCCACCGGCATTCGGTTACTCTGCTGGTCAAACCGGTTCTCACATCGGTTACATGAGGATAGATTCCGCACAAAACTCGATTGCCATTAGACAAGCTAGCTTACACGCCTTATGCGTCTTTACTCACCTTTACTCACGGTGCTAGCTTACTCACGCCAAAAGACTAACAACACATGAAGCAGATTACCGTCCAGTTCTAGGAGGTGATTCAAAAACCTTACTGAGGCTCAAGGTGTATGTCGTGGAAATACCAAGGGGACACGGTTTCAAATGACTAGGGCCAAAAACAAATGTTTATTATTCAACGGCACGATCGCTTCTCAACTTGGAGGCTCGTATGTTTCAGCACTTCAGCAAATACCTCCAGCGAAAGCCAGGAGGGCCAGCCGTCGATTTTTCCGGGATCTGGGTGAATGAGTTGAGCTCCGAGATGGACCTCACGGTTCATGAAGGCCGGGTGAGCGGCACATATCGCACCGCGGTCGGACGAGCGAATCCGACCGAGCGATTCGAGCTTGTGGGGTTCGTTTCAGGGGATCGGATCGTCTTTTGTGTCAACTTTGGGGCCTACGGGACTCTGGCCGCGTGGGCTGGCCTGCATAGTGAGGACAAAGGGGTGGAGGAAATTTATTCCTTATGGCATCTCCCTCGGGAGATTCAAGACGACGAAGAGGCCAAGGAGTACCGCTGGTCAGCGATTTTGACAGGGGTCAACACGTTCAAGCGAAAACGAGCCTCATAAACGCGGTCAGCGTCGAGCAGGCTGCTTCCCTCACGTTCAACCGCTCAGGCATATGATCAAAAACAGTTGATTGTGAAACAGGAGTTACACTGCAAATTTCACCTTTGTTCCCTTGAATTAGGAGGCCTTCCGTTAGAGGTTTTTGACCCCAGTTGGCTTGTGACCACCATGCATTAGCAAAGGTGTCACGATTCAACAGGAGCAGGAGAAAGGGAAACAGATAATTCCTGCCTGCCGGGAGTGAGCCACCCAATGAGTCTCAATCGCCTAGTTGTAGTCCAGCACCAAACACCCCTGCGTTCCGAAGCTCAATAACGTGCCGAAAGTCTTCTGGAGGCTGGCCGAAAAGCCCATCGAGTCATGAGCAGAACAATTTCGCTGCCATACTGCGGAGTGTTTGCTCTATCCGAATTCGTTGCCCCTTCCTTGTGACAGACCAGAAACAACGCTAAAATCCGGCGCGGCATAACATTTGTGCATTGAGAGAGGTGACCAGTTTGCCTAAAATCAAACCAACCGCTCCGACGAGAAAAGTGTACATCGACTACCTCAGGGTAGCGGCAGTACTTGCGGTCATCGTCATTCACGTAACCGTGAAGCTCTATAATAAATTCGGTGAAATAGACCAGATAAGTTGGTGGCTCTCAAACTTCCTTAATTCCGCGTCTCGCTTTGCAGTGCCTCTCTTCGTGATGATCTCAGGTGCGGTGCTTCTGGGGAAACCCATGAGTACAGCGGATTTCTATCGCAAGCGAGCAGTTCGCTTGTTGCCAGCTATTGTATTTTGGACGATTGTTTACACTCTCCTTCAGATTTATCTGGGAATGGACGTCGATGGCTTCATACGGTTCTTAAAGGTGGACCTATTGGCAGAAGGTGGTGCCTATGTACATCTATGGTACCTATCGATGTACGCCTGCCTCATGCCCTTCGTTCCGTTCATCAACAAATTCGTCATTGGAGAAGCGCCTTCGTCAGGCGATCTGGCGGTTTTTGTGGCGATCATTGGGATATTCTTTTCTCTCAATACGGTTTCTTATTTCACAAGCGAGCTCGGCGGAATATTCATGGTTTGGTTCATATTATTTCCTTGGTATATGGGCTACTTAGTTATTGGCTACAGCATCGACAAATACGGAACATTCATTGGCGCAAGAAATTGCACAGTTGCCGCATCAATAGTCCTTCTTGCCATCATCGGTTCGTGGTTGAATTATTATGCGGCCGACAGTCTTGGTATTGTGAACGATCATTTTGTCCTCAGTAATACAGGAATCTTGGTTTTCATCAGTTCGCTTTGTATATTCTTTCTTGGGAAAAACAGCGAATCAGTCCTCAAAGAGAACAAAATAGTAGCCAAGATATCGGAAGCATCCTTCGGAATGTATCTGATTCATCCATTGTTTCTGACCTTCATCGCTCCAATTTATAAGAATTATGCCTTGCCTGGGTACGCCTATATCCCTTTGGCTCTGATGGCTACCTCTTTGTTCTCCTATTTTTCAGTAAGAGCCATGAGGAGCAGTAAATACCTCAGACAGGTGTGTTAACAATGCGCTGCATTGGTGGCTCCGCCGTTTTGGACCAATCTGAAGTAGGATTTCCGGCATCATTCATCCCTGAATAGAACACGCCCCTCGCCGATCTATTCCGCCACCAGGGATCGCCAAGTAGATAGACAGAGGCCACTATCGAGAGAAATCGGGTGGGTCCGCGCAAATTGTGCTCATTTTGTGCTCAACTCCACCTCACTCCAGCTCATTCCAGCCTACTCCAGCCAAAGCTCGAGTTTTGCCTAAATCTTGGTTGGAGTGGGCCTGAGTGAGCCTGAGTAGGCTGGAGGAGGGTCAGGGAAACGGTTTCCTAAACCGCGTCTCCCTAGGAGGAACCTGCGCGAGCTTGCGGCAATTCCCCAGCAAAAGGGGAGGATTCATTATGGTTCAGATCATGGTGTGTCAGCGTCTTTTGGCACCAGCTTGGCACCAAATTCTGACCCCGCATTAAGTTCCGGTAGATCACTTTGCGTCCCTGAGGGCACGCACCGGGAGCCCCTTCCGCTCCATGCACAGCTCAAACTGAAATCGTTCCTGCGGCAGCCCGGGATATTTGACGACTTGCCCGTCCGTTACGGCTTGAAATCGGCTGCCGGGCAGCACTTGCCGTACCACGTTCTGGCAATATGCAACAACGTTCGCAACCGTTTGTTTGTCTACCTGGACTCCAGCCTGAGCAATGGAACACATAAACAAAGTTTGAGTAATTACTATGCTGCAGACAGAAAGAATCAATACACTGCCCCTTCCAATAGCCGTCCGACCCATATTCATTCTCCTCCTGATCTTTATGGCGGTGGAACCGTGATTCAGACTACACTTCCTAAAACATAGCAGAACTGTGTTAGTGAAGAGTCTGCTTCCGGCACTGGCCCGTGACTACTTGACGCTCACCGCAGGGTAATAGCCGACAAGCTCGGCAGCCTGTTTATTCCGTATCCTCCCGTCACGTGTGGTTTGTTCTTCCATGCGAACTAATCTATTGACGACTGGCGCATACCAGCTTTTATGAGCCGTTCTATTGATCGCAGCTTCCGCATCCGTTCCACGGCATTCGATTTCGTCTTCCAACCGCAATGCATCGAAGGTCCCGGCTGGTACCGTAACTTTCTCCCATCCGACATATTGCCCGCTAACGCGGCACGCTGCGAAGGTACCTGTTTTGAGGTTTTTTACCCGATATTCTTTTTTCATCACTTTCCCGATGATGGCCGGAAAGCTGTTAATCCCGTTGGAGGGTTCATATTTGAAGCTCCCATCATCAATCACATTCCAAAACGGATCATACGCAATGATGACTACCGCCTCCTTGCCTTTGGTTTCTTGCCGGATTGTAATTTCGGAGTCGGAGACGGCAACCACACGCCGCGCATATTCATGCAACACCTCATTCGTAAACCCGTCTATGCGGTTGTACTTCCACACATCGCCAACGTGTATCGTCGGCTGGTTCACAACATCGGCAGCTTGCGCGAAATTGCCCATGCCAAAGAGCAATAACATCAGTACACAGATAGGTGTCCGCACATCATTGTTTTGAGCAAAGATTGAACTCATCGCATTCTGACAAAGCAACCAATACCAGGCCTGAGCCTTCCTCAATTTATGTGACGAGAGGTGGTGCTCAATGTGCCAATGAATACTCGACAAGCTCGGTGCTGATCCTTTCCCGTACTCGTCCGTCCTTCACGTTTTGGCTTGTTGTGCGTACCCACCTGTTAACGCCTGGCGCGTACCATGCTGTCTGAAGGGATCTAATGATCGTGGCACTGGCATTCGTCATTCGACACTCCTCTTCGGCTTCAAGGCGAACGGTATCAAAGGTTCCTGCCGGCACTGTGGCAGTCTCCTTCACAACGTATTTGCCTAATTTCGTGCACACGGCAGACGCACCTGTCTTCAGAACCGTCCCTGTGTATTCTTTTCTCAGCGTCCTTCCGATGGGTATGGGAAAAGTCTGAATCCCGCCAGGCGGTTCAAATTTAAGCGTACCGTCATCGACGATATTCCAAAATCGATCAAACACCTTGAGCCTGTCGATGTTATGGCTCTTGATCGTTTCCTTGACAAGAATTTCGGAACTAGAAATATCCACCACTCGATGCACAAATTCGAACTTGATCTCGCCAGTAAAGTCGTCGACCTGGCGGTACTTCCACACATCGCCGACATGAACTGGCGGGGCATCCGCGAGGTCCGCTGCACCAGCAGTAACTCCAGCCAATACACTCAGGACGATGCCCGTCAATACAGACACAAGACCTCTCATTGCTTCACTCCGGTCTGATCGTGGTCACGTCATCTTGTGGCTGATCCGTGCTCTTGAGGTCAGGCCCTAATAGGGATGAGTCAGGCGAGTGGGATCGTTCCTGATGCACGGGGGGGCGGAGGGCTCCGAAGCTGTCGAGACAACAGGTGGGGTCCTTAGGCGGTTCCAAACTCACGGGAGGAGGCTCTTGACGATCCGACCACATGGAGCACGCCGTCGCAAGCACTGCGATCACAACGATCAGAGAAGGACGCATAAGAAGTCTGGTTCAGCGTAAGCTGTATTCAACTAACTCGAAGATATCTTGGCTTCTGATCCGCCCATCTCGACTGAAGGTGTTATCAACCTTCACATCATTTTTGACAAGGGGGGCATACCAGTGGATTTCTTTGGTTTGTCCGACTCGAATGTCCTCATCCGTACTCACAGCATCCATCGTCAGTACGATCTTGTACGCATCGAAGGTGCCCGCCGGAACGGAGACTTTTTCGAACGACGCCACTTCGCCTTTAATGACAAATTTGCCATGCTTACCATTGGCAAAGAGCATCTTATCGGCGGTACTCTGCCAGGCCTTCCCTACCTGACAAGGGAACTCAAATCGCTTTAAGTAGGGGTCGTACTGGGCAGTGACCATGTCAACCTGATTCCAGTCACGCGTATAGGCCGCAACAGCGCTATTGGGTTGGCCTTTGGTGCGGAGACGGGTTCGGATTTCGGTCTCTGTCACTTCAATGACATCTTCAATTTTCGTCGTGTCCTTTTCCTTAGCTAACCCATTCACATGCTGCCAGGCCCACCGATCGCCGACATGAGGCTCTGGTCTCTCAGCGTTCTCGGCAAAGGCTAGGGTCGTAAAGCAGCTCACACCACAGACAATAGCGACCTGTAAGAAGCGATGACCAATCATGTGCCGATCTCCTCCTCTCGATGTGGACGGCTGGGATCAGTCCGCCCTCCCACCCAGTAATCCAAATGCATTCCTAAATACTCCTTGGGAAAGAATAGCTTGCATCAAGGAATTCGTCAAAAACGGTGTTTAAACCACAGTCCGCGGGGTTACGGTCCCCAATGAGGGGGAATTTCGCCACGGGGTTAGTAAGACGGTGAATTGCAGAACCTATGAAATTAGGCGCTGATGATCAAAAACCCTGCAAGTTGCTTGGTTGCGACTATCCTGATTTCATTAGTGTTGAAGGCTGGCTCTTATGGCGGAGCAAAAACAACTAGTTTTGGCTGCCCTTCCTGGACGAGTTTCGCAACTGCTATTGCGGGGAGGAGGTGTCACAAGCTACGACTCCAACGCTGGGGTCCATCTATCTTAAGTGCGTCGGCCCGGCAGGATGATCACGGATATATCGCTGCCCCAGATCCTAGAACCGCTGTTCAGCAAACACTGTCTTTGTATTCCTGCTGTGGAACACCCAGAAGCAATACGCGCCCCACAAGGTCCCAAGCGGAAACAGAAATAGCGAGAAAATGCTGAAGATTCTCACCGTAGTGAGCGCCCACGAGCGAAGCTGGATGAGTTTCAGACCACTAATGGCCATGAATGATCCGAGTAACACGAGTTGTCCGCTCATTAACCGACCCAACATGATGAGCAAATCACCGGGGGAGCGAAACCAAGCTTGCCGCTTACTCTCAAGGAACAAATATAATGTTATCGCAGACAGAAGCAGGACGGCGCCAAACGCTGCGTAGGCGTACCCGATGATGTGCACATGGACTTTGACTTCGTGGCGTGGCAACGGGCGTGGCAATAGTCCGCCTCCCGGGGGCTCGAAGGCTTCAGCGGGAGATTGCGGAGAATTGGGAGCGGGCATATCTTCGTTCATATTTTTCTGCTTCTAGAGTAAGAAAACGTCTTTCGGCCGGATCGCGCTCCAGTACACCACTTGGGTAAGCGTATCTGTAGAAAGCAGATCCGTCAAAACAAACGGTAGCTTGGATGAGGGGGGATGGTCAGATTTTCGGTCGCTATGCAGGACTAGAATTGCCACGGTCAATAGAGGGTAAGAAGATCCCTTTGTCACAAGTATTTGTTTTTGGAACTGGCGGAAGAGTACTTCAAAACCCCAAGGGAATCGACCTTTCTACTTTCGATCGTGAGAGAGGTTTTTGAACGGGGTTGGTCTAGTATTCGGGCTGGGTCAAGATCAGATTAGCGGGAAATCGGTTCATGTGTTGTTTGGCTGACCTGGGAGGCTCCGACCGTCTGTCAGCTATACTGAGCATCCTCTTGCCTGAAATTCTGTTCCATCCCGCTCAACATGATTCTCATAACACGGGCAGTCTGGATCTCCCATATGGCGAGGAAGTTTCCCCATCCAACGATCCACAGGAAAGAGGTAAGAGAACGGGAGAAACGGGGTTCCAGTGGCGAAGCCCAAGATATGCGCAGACCAATTCACCATAACAACACTGTCATCCTGCTCCCCGACTTTTTCAAGGAGCATTTCAATTGGCATAAGAGGAATTGCAACAACGAATCCGACAACCATGCCAATGGAGTTACCGACGAGAGTGGGGATCGCCACCACAGAGTTCCTTGAATACTGACGAGCATAACACTCAGCCCAGTTCAATCCTTTCCCCCCTGTATAGCTACAGAGAGCGCATCCCGAGGAGACTACGAGAAGCAGTATGAGCATTAAGTGGGTACAAGATCGAGTTATTTTCATCATGGTCCTAATTCGCGTGAGCATGTTCTATCTATGAAGTATATTTGAGGTTGTGTATTTGGCAAGGAAGCCAAAGTGGTAAGGCAGGCAAGTTCTTTCGAGTAGGGGCAAGACTCTTTGAATTTTTCTCGCGGTAAGCCTTAGGTAGCCCACTGGATACGGGGAGCGAGGGTCACTGTGGTGGGCTCAGTTTTGGAAGATATGGCGACCCAACCAAGAATCGAACGACAAAAGCATTGTGCTAAATTTGTGCTAGAGAGCAGTTGACAAAATAGAATTAGTAGAACTGACCGCAACAGATAGAAAGGTATAAGTCTTCGATTATTCTAATTAAGCGAAAAACCAGACGAAAGATCAGGGCGTTCGAAAATCAATCAGTATCAGCCTCATAACCCAAAGGTCGAAGGTTCAAATCCTTCCCCCGCAACCAAAGCCACGTCTCAGCCGTAGTTCCTCCCGTTTACGCGCACAAGGCTCCATCTTCGTTCATGATGAATGGAGGCTGCCTCTTACCCAGCCGTATTCATTGACCCTCCCCTTTTATGACCTGGTCAATCAGAAATTATCACATGAAAGAAGTAAGTCTTTGGACGGATTCAGCACTAATGGTATAGTCCGAACAGCGTGGCATCGCGAGAGAGACAATAATGCATTACGTTCGCATTGGGAAAAAAATCGTGAATCTCGATAGCGTGAGCTATTGCGAAGTGCAGATCTGGCAAGATGCTATGAGTGTGAAAATGTTTTTCGCAGGTTCTGCGCATAACACTCCCTTAGTCTTTAGCGAAGATGAAGCGAAGGAACTCTGGAAGTATCTGGAGTATGTGGCAGAGAAACCGGTGTGATAGCCCCAGCTCGTTTTATCGACAAGTGACCTTGAATCTTCCCCAGTCTTCGCGGATCCGATTGACTCCCTTGTACACTTGTTTGAATGGATTGATTCGGCGAGCGCCTCCGTCGAGCTAAACCCAGTCACGACCAGCGTGATTCAAGATACCCTCTTCGCATCGGCCGCAGCTGAGGTGGCGGCAATCGGAATCATCCAGACGCCCCTTTTGAATTCTCGATAATATCCCATGACCTTCTTGACGTAGAGTTGGGTTTCTTTGTAAGGGGGGATTTTGCCATATCGATCAACCTTGCGTTCGCCAGCATTGTACGCCGCCAAGGCCAGCCGAATTTTCCCGTGAAACCGATCCAGCAGATATCGGAGGTGTTTTGCCCCACCGACGATGTTGTCTTCTGTATCATAGAGATTACGCACACCATGGCGAATGGCCGTCTCCGGGATCAGCTGCATGAGTCCGACGGCTCCCGCCTTGGAAATGACCATGGGGTTGAAATCCGATTCGGCCTTCATGACGGCAAGGAGCAACGCCGGTGAAACTTTATATTGGCGCGCCGCGCGAGCAACCGCTTGCTCAAGCTCCATGTCTGACACAGCTCGATGGTATCGAGCCGGAGATCCAAATTCCTTGAAGCGAGCATCTGCCGGGACGTTCGTCAGATTGACGGTTCCCGTCGGGCTCACATATTCATAGACTTGGGCGTCAGCCAGAACTGAGGGTGCAAATGGCACGACAATCACCCCAGCAACCAAGAGCCCAATAGCAAGACACAGGTTGAGGGACAGAACCACGTGTGCTTCCTTATTCTCACCATGAGTCATCTTCATTTCTCTTCCCTCCCTAGCTCCGGATTTCATGATCCTCCGTGACAGTCTCCGGATGTTTCTCGTTCGGGAATTGACTCAGTCCTGCCATGCTACTAGCGCAGTTTCCGTGCCTTTTATTGAACAGCAAAAAATGATTAATTGTAGTGTATTATCCAATACTTACGTGTTCTCATCGACCCCAACTTTTGTAGGAGCAGCAGGGTGGGGTTATTCCCTTTTTCGACTTCCTGAAGCGCATTTTGTTGTCCTTTCGCGGGATGGCGTGCCAGTGGACGGCTGTGATAGGCTTCTACGGTCGATGGTGAGAATGAGGATTGGCTAAAGATGATCAAGATCAGGTATTGCCCTCGCGTGCATTCGAATTTTCCCGTCGTGTTCACCAGTGAACGCTGCGTGGGGGAAGGAATCGTCGTGAACGTTTCCGTGCCCGGATGTGCCATTCAAAGCCGGAGCCGAATTCCGCCCGGTTCTTACTTGAAGATGAGAATGCTGGTGCCAGACACAAGCTCTCCACTCCATGTTGGGTTAGCCAAGGTTCGCTGGTCCGAAGGACGCCGTTTTGGTGTCGAATTCATCCGCATGCCTGGCGGAGATCAGGTTCGTCTTGGCCGTCTCGTTAAAACAAAGGTTCATTTTGAATCTCCCTCACCATCCAGGAGATGGCGAGGTGCACAGTGTTCTGGCGGTCGCCGACCATGTTGATAGCAGGGGCTTTGATGGGAAAGATCCTTCTTACGATTCTGTTGCTGTCGGTCAGTGGCTGTGCCGAGCCCTATACCGTCTTCCACAGTAAAACAGGGGATCCGATTTTACTTGGCCGGCGTGCTTACTCGTATAATGGTTGTCTAGAAACTATGCGGGAGGAAGCTGCTCGCCTGGGTGTTACGTTTCGTACCGTACAGGTGAAGGGTTTAACAGTAGGGCGGTCACTGCTCTGGCCATTCGAACCAGGCTTCGCGTGTGAGGCCGCCATTGGACCGGAGCGCCCGCCACAGGGTGCTTACCCCAACGTCCCCCCTCTCGCTCCTCAAGGCTGAGCAACACTACTCTCGTTTGGCTCCCCAAGTTCCCCATCGGAAAATTTGCATCGGGATCTGGCTCAAAGCTCATCATATTGAGACATGTTGACAATAGAACCCGGAGCGCAGTATTACTCACGCAACACCAATCTGATGTGCCTGATGGCTGGATTGCTTCCGAACGTAACGTTCTTCCATTTTCAATTACTAAAATATCAACAAGGAGGTGGTCCACGCTGACACAGCGGCGTGATCTGCTGGGGAGCAACATCAAAATTTTGGTGGAGTCTGTTGGCAAAAACTGCAGAATCGTCCCGTAAGGAGATATATGGAAGATTTGGTGATCGAAGAAGAAGGCACGTGTTCCGCACTGAAGATTACGCTCGGTGATTTTCTCGTCTTTATCAATTGGATGAACCAAACGGAAAAGGCCCTTGAGCGTGGCGAAATGCTGCCAGCAGTTCCCGACCTGGATTCGGGCAAGGTGAGGGGTTGGGTTCAACTCGTTCAGCGGTTGGAGGAGCGGTTCCGCCGGAGCGAGGAAAAGAAGTTGGCGCTAGAGGCCAATGTCATTGCACAGGAAGCGCAATTGGGACAACTCCTGTCCCATTTACATGCGAACATCGCCTCTCTCTACGAAAACCTCGGGCAGTCCCAGAAGGCCGAGGAGGTTCGCCGTCGAGCAGAAGCGCTTCATGTAGCCTGATAATCTGACTACCGCTCGCCCCCACAAGGGCTGGAGCTATTCTCGTCAATAATCGATACACTCTCGCACGGTGGACGGGGAGGCATTGGTGTGTCCTCATCAAAGGACCAGCCCAACAGTACTCGAAATCCTGTCTTCCTGTATCCCGAGTTTTACTGCCTGCCTAAATTACTCATTTCCTTGGTCGCATATAACCTCATGTCTATAATGAGGGCTGCACAGACTCACGGTTTAGCGAGCGGGAGGGACGAGCGGTCGGGCGCCGGAGCAGGGTTGTGCTTCCGAGCGATGAATGGCTCCTATGATCAAGGTTCTCCTCGTCGAAGATAACGACGTCGATGCCAGGCTGACGCAAGATCTGCTTGCGGAATGGAGCGTCGAGGAATTTCAAGTTGTCCATGTGACCACCCTTGCGGAAGGTCTGGCCCGCTTGACCGGTGAACGATTCGACGCCGTACTTTTGGACCTCTCACTCCCTGACGCGTTCGGTATCCCCACATTGCGACAGGTTCATGCCACAAGCCCCTCGACACCAGTTGTGGTCCTCAGCGGCGTTAGTGACCAAAGCCTGGCTCTTCAGGCCGTCCAACAGGGGGCACAGGACTATCTGGTTAAGGGTCAAGGGCACCCCGAATTGTTGGCTCGCGCAGTTCGATATGCCATTGAGCGCAAGCGCACCGAAGAACGGCTGACCTACCTCGCACAGTATGACCACCTGACCGGACTGGTGAATCGAACATTGTTTCGTGATCGACTTATTCAGGGTATGGCGCGCAGCAAGCGCCTCCAGCAATCACTCGGGCTGATGTTACTCGACCTTGACCGTTTCAAGGCGGTGAACGATACAATGGGACATGACATCGGAGATGAGTTGCTCAAGTCCGTGGCCGACCGTCTGAAGTGTTGTGTTCGAGAAGTCGATACGGTCGCTCGGATGGGTGGAGACGAGTTTACGATTATCCTGGAGGGTGTCGCATCAGAGGAGAATATTACGGTAGTGGCGAAACGGATCGTCGAAGCCATTGCGACCCTGTTCGAGATCAAGAACCGTCAGATCTCGATCGGGGTCAGCATCGGAATTACCGTTTATCCACATGATGACAAAGAAGTCGACGATTTGCTCAAACATGCGGATGACGCGATGTACCAAGCGAAACAACAGGGTGGAAGCGGATTCCGATTCTATGGATCCAACGATCAGCAGATGCCCGATCTTTTCTCCCAATTCAGCCAAACACCGAGGACGTAGCACAACTATTCTCTCTGTTCCTCACACTCTTCTGCACCATTTTCCCCCATCTCTGCTCCTCGAGCTAATTATCGGCCGATATCAGCCAGCGGCTTCTCCGTCACACAGACTCGCCCCAGAGGGTTCGGCATGAAAATGTTCGACTGTTCCAAAGCTGCACCGTCGGGTGTCAGATGACAATCCGGCGTAAGGACGATTCCCCATTGATGGTTGTCAACACAGGTGTTATCTATCAGTAATGCTTCAGCATGGTGAAACAGCAACATCCCGCTGAGCATGTTCTCTCGGCACTGGTTCCGAACCAGCTCAGGGTAACTTCCTGGGTCCCGAACAGCGATACCGAAGTGGTGATTCCCAAAACACCGATTGTCCGCGAGCCTTGGCTGGGCCCCGGCAAACACAAAGACTCCTGACTCACGATTGTGGCACACCTCGTTATCGATGAACGCTGCGCGCGACTGTGGGCCATAAATCACAACGCCAGAGAGAATGCCGTCCGTGGCGCGACACTGCGTGACCGTACAAGAAGAATCCATAAGGTTTATCGCAGAATTCTGATCGCTCCCAACGTAGCGAAAGGTAATTCCGCTGATCCGTCCACCGGGCACCTGTTGGAGATACAGCGGCCCGCCGCGACGTGAAAAAATCTGAACCTGATCTCGCCCCGCACCGACCAATAGGATCGGCCGACCAGAAATGAAAATCTTGTCCTCATAGATTCCCGGCTGAACAAAGACTTGGTCCGTCTCTCCTGCATCGTTCAACGCAGCGCTAGGCCGTGCATACGCGTTAACATCTTGGGCATCGACAATGAGGGTTTTACCGCCAAGTGGGTTTGGTGGCGGATCGAGCTTGGGTAGCGGTGTCTGCTCCACGACCATCGCCTCACTCTGCGTCTGGATCATTGGGTGTGAGGAGACAAGAAAGGACGCGGCATTATTTCGGTCGCTCAAGACGAAGTCAAGATTGGAGGCTACGGATAGCCGGTGCCGTGTCAGCGGAACACCAATCCGGAATTTGTCAAGCAGGCGAAGAGTCCTCATCCGTACAAATCTGTCTCGTCAGCACGTGACCCTTGCCAAATCACCAACCAGACGTTCGCGTCAAAGCCTCTGGTTTTCCACCGATTTTCTCCGACTGGATTTCTTCCGTTGTGGCACGGTGATTGCGACACAGCGTGACGATACGACACAAAGTTCCCGCGTCATGGAGGGGATCATGAGGAACAGGCTGAAACACCTGATGTTCGTCACTGCTGCTGTCATTTTCTCGCTCGATCTCGCTGTCGCCGCATCACCTCAAATGCAGGACACTTCCAGACACCTGTATGACCGAGTCATGGAGGAATTTAAACACAAGGATTATGAAGCGGCGCTCGCCGGCTTTCGATTTTTTCTCGAGCTTCACGGACAATCGTCGTTAGCCGCGAATGCGCAATATTGGATTGGAGAGTGCCACTACCGATTGGGGCACTACAAAGAGGCGTTGAAGTCATTTTACGATGTCGTGTCCTACTATCCGCTTAGTCCGAAGTTGGCCGCCTCTTCACTCAAGATCGGCCAGACCTACACGAAGATGAAAGATCACGAGAAAGCCCGAATGATGTATGAGCGAGTGATCGACCAGTATCCCGATAGTTCGGAAGCTGAAATCGCCAGAAAAGCGCTGGAGGTGACGGCGATACGGAATGAGCCGACCACTTCGTCCACCGATGTGACTGAGGAGCGATAGCGCTAACGATGACGGATGACCTATTCCGGGTCGACAAGACCAAGCAGCGCCATGAGCTGTGGAATCGTGTATGAGGTACGCAGAGGCAGAGTAGTGTACCGAATGCCAGCAGCCTCGACTACCGCCTTGATGACTTCCTGCCTCCTCCCCTGGCGAGCCTGAGACGCTTGATCATCTTCTAATTGAACCACCTGCTCGACTAGTCTTGAACCGGGATGGACCAGGACAAAATCCAGTCGTTTGAGCGCGATCTGCTGCAACACTTCCGATCGGACAGACCTTTCCGCATCCACACGAACAATGGACCAGAGCGGAACCTGCGTGAATACAAGGTACTGGTCTTGGACTGCCAGTCGCAGGAGGTTATAGAGGAACAGTTCCGTGTCCGTGAGCAACGCCTGCGGCTGGAGCGTCACATGGGGAGGCATTACACAGGTCCCAGTTTTGGTTTTGACGGAACGGGACGAGACAGCGAGCCACCAGATCAACAAGGCGACTCCGATTCCGAGACCGATGAGCCCCCAATCCATTGCGCCCTTACTGGCTACGGAGCTGTTCACGCCACTGAGGATTACCGGGCACGATTGTTCCCAATAACACCGGATGCGAAGCACCAGTCACCGCGGGAATATTCCCCCACTGCCCGGTGGCGGTTTGATAGGCCAGAACAGCAAACGCGACCGCTTCAAATACCTTACTATCCCATCCAAGTACCTCAAAGGTCGTCACAGGGATCGGGTCAAAAACGGTGGCGAGATGAGCCATGATGGCTCTATTGCGGACGCCGCCTCCGCCCACCACGACTTCATCAATTTTTCCATGAATCCATCGCCGAGCAGTTCCAACTGCTTTGGCTGTCCACATGCTGCAGGTAGCTAATAGATCCTCTACAGAAAGCCTCAGTTGTTGCTGTGTGGTAATCAGATCTTCGATCAAGTGTGGGCCGAATTCTTCACGGCCAGTCGATTTGGGCGGCCGCTTCGAGAGAAAGGGATGCGCCAGCAGTTTACTCAGCAGCCGATCATTTACCCGTCCCTTCGACGCGAACTTGCCTTCACGATCCATTAAGAGACGTCCAGCAGTGAGTCTCAGGATCAGGCTATCGAGGACCATGTTCGCCGGTCCCGTGTCAAACGCTTGGACGCTTTTCTGTTTCCCGCCCGGGGGTACGAAGGTGACGTTGCTGATCCCTCCCAAGTTGACGATCAATCGGCCACGGAGAGGATGCTTGAGCAAGAGCGCGTGCGCCATCGGTGCGAGAGGCGCTCCTTGCCCGCCAGCAGCTATATCACGCGGACGAAAGTTTGCGATGGTCGTGATCCCGGTTCGTTCGGCAATGACTGCCGGCTCAGCGATTTGCAATGTCGACCGAACAGCGCCGACGCCGGGCGCGTGGATCCCTTGCGGAAGATGATGGACCGTTTGTCCGTGCGATCCGATGAGGGCCACGTCGGTGGGACGGAACCGCGCTCGGCGAATCACTCGTAGCGCCGCATTGGCAAACCATTCTCCAAGAAGCGCATTGAGATGACAAATCTCCATAACCGTGCCGGAAACCGAAGCAGTTAAAATCCGCTGCTGCAAGGATCGAGGATAGGGGAGGGTTTCTGCTGCAAGGGTGCGAGCCTTCAGCGAGCGGCCACGCCCGGTAATTTCTACAAGCGCTGCATCCACTCCATCGCCGGACGTGCCGGACATCAGCCCGACAACTTTCATAGCTTTACCAGTCTCCTTTCGTTGCGTGGTGACCCACCGGAGTGGTTACGCTAATCGAAGCGTCGCAACCGGTCAAGCAGACAATGATTCAGCGACTGATAAAAGGAACACATCCGGCGTTCGTTGACAACCGTAGAGGCCGATGTTACGGTCCTCGCCCATGCCACGCGCCTGGTTGCTTTGCTTGTTTTCCGTGCTATGTGTCGCAGCCTTTCCTTTTCCAACTCACCATATCGCAGCTGCCGCCAGCCAGTCGCCTCTTCAAGTGGTTACGACCATTCCTGTCTTAAAAGATCTCGTCGAGCAAGTCGGCGGGCCGTATGTTCGAGTCACCTCCTTACTCAGCGGGTATGAAAACGAACACACCTATGCCCCGAAGCCCAGCGATTTGGTGGCAGTCCGAAAGGCACGATTGTTGTTTGAAGTCGGCCTCGGGCTTGAGGTCTGGGTCTCGTCGCTCGTCAAGGCAGCCGGCAGTCCCTCGCTCCTCATTATAACTACATCGAAAGGCATCGGGCTGGTCCGAGACCTGCCGGATCATGACGGCCCTACCTATGACAGCGGAGAGGGCGACCATGGAAATCCTCATATCTGGCTGGACCCGGAAAACGCCACCACCATGATGCGGCATATCGTGGAGGCGCTCATCAAGGCTGATCCCGCCCATACCGCGGAGTTCCGGAATAATCAAGCGGTGTATCTCCGGAAATTGGATCAACTCCGTACCGAGCTCAACGATCGACTTCGCCGCGTGACTGATCGTCGAATCATCGTTCATCATCCCGCATGGCCCTACTTTGCACGGCGATTTGGATTCCAGATCGTAGGAACGATTCAATCGCAACCAGCTAGCGAGCCGTCCGCTCTTCAACTGCAGAGCCTCATCACAACGATCAAGAAAGATCGCGTCAAGGTCATCGTGTCGGAAATTCAGCTGAGCCAAAAGCTTCCCGATCTGCTAGCGAAGGAAACGGGGGCGCGCGTGGTGGTCCTCACAACACTTCCGGGCGGTCTGCCTCACACCGAGACCTACCTCGACATGCTCCGCTATAATGTGCTCCAATTAGCCAACGCGCTTGAGCCGGTGTAAGAACGTCTCTATGCCGGCATCTGCATCCAACTCGGCTAAGGAAAACCCTGTGCACATGACTGGCTCATCGAGACCCATCATCCGTTTTGACCACGCAACCTTTGGGTTCCCTGGAGTCATCGCGCTCAAGGAGATTTCGCTCGCCGTCAATGCCGGTGAGTTCATTGGAGTCATTGGTCCGAATGGCTCAGGAAAAACGACCCTGTGCAAGGCCGTTCTAGGATTGATGGCACCCCTGGAGGGCAGTCTGAAGATCTTCGATTGTTCCTGTGAGGAATTACGCTGCCACCATCGAGCCCAAATAGGCTACTTGCCACAAAAGGGTGTCGTCGATCGCAACTTTCCTGTGACGGTCCTTGAAACCGTCATGATGGGCCGGTACGGAGCACTCGGGCTCTTCAAGAGGGCCTTGGCGAATGACCGGAAGATCGCTGTGGAGGCCCTCACGCACGTGGGGATGGAGGCATACCAAAGCACGGCGCTTGGTCACCTCTCGGGTGGCCAACAACAGCGAGTCTTTATCGCACGGGCGTTGGCTCAGCAACCACAAGTGCTCTTACTCGACGAGCCAACGACTGGGCTGGATATCACCACCCAGTATAATGTCGTTGAGTTGATCCAACACCTCCATGAAGAGCTGGGCCTCACCGTCCTGCTGATTACCCACGACATCAATATGATTCGATCGCGCGTAGACCGTCTCGTGCTTCTCAAAACCCGCCTCCATGCAGCAGGCCCTCCCGAAGAAGTCCTCAAGCCCGAGATTCTTCGCCAGGTCTATGGTAAAGACCTGGTCATTACGGAGAAAGACCTCGTCATTGTCGAGGACTATCATCACCACCACCATCACTAATTGCTCGAACCGAGATGCTTGACCTTTTGACCTACGACTTTATGCAACGGTCACTGCTCGCCGCGGCGATGGTGGGTGGGCTCTGCTCCGTCGTAGGGGTGTTCGTTATATTGCGCGGGTTAGCTTTTGTGGGCGCCGGAACATCGCATGCAGCCTTCGCCGGCGTGGCCTTGGGATACTTGATAGGCTGGCCGCCGCTCCCACTGGCAATGGCCTTCGGTCTGGCCACGGTATGGACTACCGGCTGGCTGGAAGAAAAAGGCCGAATGAAGCTGGATGTGTCGATTGGGATTCTCTATACGACGACGATGGCTCTGGCAATCCTCTTTATCGGACTGATGAAGGCATATAACGCAGAGGTGTACGGTTATTTGTTCGGGAGTGTGTTGTCTGTAACCAGCGAGGAATTACGCACGATCGCAGGACTCGGTATTCTTGTCACCGGCGCTGTCGTCATTTTCTCAAAAGAACTCTACTTTATCGCCTTCGATCAAGAAATGGCGGAGGCCTCCGGTGTGCCGGCTCGCCGGGTGTTTTTTTTGCTCTTAACTCTCGTGGCTTTGACTGTGGTTCTCTCGCTCAAAACAGTTGGGGCCATTCTTGTTTTCGCGATGATTTTGATCCCCGCATCGACTGCGTATCAGCTCACCCATAGCCTCTCGACGCTGACGTGGTATTCCGTGATCATCGGGGTGGGTTGTTCTGTCGGAGGAGTTGTGCTCTCATCGATCTGGGATATTCCGTCAGGCCCTGCCATCGTCCTGCTCGCAACGCTGCTGTTTTTTGTGGCCGTGCTGTGCTCTCCCAAAAGACAGCGCCATGCTTTGGCAAACAGTTGACCCGGTCAGTCTAATTACTATTGATTCGGCATCCAAAGTACATAAATTATTTCGTTGATTAAGGCTTCGCCGTAGGGTAGAGAATACGTTGGGTGTGTTATCCACGGAACCCTTCGCCCGACCGAAGCCCGTGCACGGCGATGATTCGATTGCACGGTGACGACTCATTTGTGAGACTTCGCGGGCATCACCCAGGTCATGAGCTTGCCGTCTTCGCGGCGCTGAATTTGTGCTAGACCAAGCTAAGATTCATGATCGTGGTTCCCATCAGAGGAGGATGTATATGATCACCGCGCGGGGGGTATTCGCTAGTTTTTTCATGATCATCATGTTCGCTATGGTCAATCCGGTTGACCGTGCGAAGGCAGAAGAATGGAAATCTCAATCAGGCGGGACCGAAGCAGGTAAGGTCATGCTGGGCATGCGCGCAGGATTTGCCCCCGTCACTCAAACGACTTCAGATTCCTTAAATACCTCGACCGACGTCGGCTCTTTGGTTAACTTTCAAGCGATGTATAGCCTCAACCAATGGCTCCTCGTCGGCATGATGTTGGAGTGGGAACGGCACAGCATGTCGTCGGGTGGCACAGACATAGGTCATCAGGACACTGTGTCCGTGTTGCCGACGGTGGAGGTGCGTCCCATCCGGTATGGCCCTCTCACCCCATACGTCAATATGAGCTTCGGCGTGAACGTGAATAGTTTCGGTGAAAGCAGTTCGATTGCCGGAACCACAATTTCTCCAAGCAACACCTTCGCCTGGCGACTTGGCTGGGGGACGGACTATATGATCACTCAACAGTTCGCGCTCAATGCTGAAATGGCCTACAAACGAAACGACGGCCACGTGACCATCAACGGCGTCCAGAATAACGATTGGAACGCTTCGTCGTTCGGGTTCTTGTTTGGTGCAAAGATGTTCTTTTAATTTTGTTGATTCTGCTCGAGGCGGAATACCGGAATTTCCCGGATTCCGCCTTCTCAGACACGCCTGAGAGAACATCAGTCATCTCCCGACAAAGCAATGACAGGTAGAGAATTGACAGAGCAGTGGCACGAAATTAATCTGCGCGTGTGTGCTTGCTGCGGCTCCAGACCATGCCTGTCTGTTCCTTCGAGCTAAAGCCGAGTTTTTCGTAGAATCCCGGCATACGCGTGCAGAGCCAGAAAAGTTCGACCTTCTTCAAGCGGGGATGGTTGAGGATACGCTGGACAAGTTCTGTGCCGATACCCTGCCCCTGATAGGCTTTGTCGACCACGATGTCCCAGATCGATGCTCGATAAATATAGTCGGTGAGCACTCGACCGAACCCGACCAGTCGGTCACCGTCCCACGCGCAGACGAACAGATCCGTGTTCGTCAACATCACTTTTGCATCGGCTTCCAGGCGCCCCTTGGCCCAGGGCGCCTGGTTGAAGAGGCGGATCAGCTTGGCGGGATCGAGTTCGCGTGGCTCAGAAAAAGTAACGGTCGACTTAGTCTTGAGGGTCGAGGGCATTGTGTACTACAGTATCTCCCGTTATTTTTCTCAACCAAACGCGCACAGTGTAAGGAATTCACCATGGTAACGCAAGTCCGTAGCTGCCCCAAGTGCTCCCAGTTAATGTGGTTGAAAGACGATCAGTATGAACGTCTCGATGAAGCCACGATTCGCGCGAGGTGCCCACATTGTGGTTCGACAGTCCGCTTCAAACTGGTTTCAGAAGGAGCGAACGCGGCGGGCCCGAAGATGGGTCACTGAAATATAAGCTGTCAGCACTCAGCGATTAGCTCTCAGCGTTAAGATGCTTTCTTCGGTAACCTTTCGCCTGGGAAACTGACGGCTGATCGCTGAAATCTTCCCCGCTCCATCACAGCCCGCGCCCGGCACCATCGAGCTCTGGCTTATTGCCGGGCAATATTTTATTCAACGCGGCCCGGTAGTCCAACAGACGTTTCTCGTCAAGCCGGCCCACTTCGATTTCGTTATCCTGCCGCATCCGTTCGAGATGATCGAGCACCGCCAAGAGCGGCTGAATGGAGCCGAGCAGTTTGCCTGCCTCGAACGCCTCAAGAGAGTCGACGAATAACTCGTTCAGACCCTTGTATGCAGTCCCTCCACTTTGGCTCCGAAAACGAGAGACGAGCCTCTCGTAATCATCCACCGCTTCCTCTTGTGGCTTGTACCCCGATGGAACAACCGACATGTGGACCACCGCTGGGAGCTTGACTGCATAGGTCTTGAGTTGCGAAATGAGGCCACCGATCGTGTCTAAGACTACGCTTGTGTCCATAGCGCACCAATGACAACAGCGGTCGAGGAGCTGACTGTATCAGGGCCCTGAGTGATTGATCAATTGGCGTTGATTCTTCGTGAAGAGTTGGAGCGTTTGTTGGACATGCGTCATGTCGGGCGGCGGAGGCATTGTGTACTCGCTGAACCCTCCGGTAACCGGATGGTGAAACCCCAGGGTCCGCGCATGCAACATGACTCGAGGAATCTCGATACCAGCGACGGAGGCCACCCTCTTCCCTCCATAGGTCTGATCACCCAGGATCGGGTGACCGAGTGAGTTGAGGTGCACACGGAGTTGGTGCGTTCGGCCGGTCTTCGGGTAAAGCAGCACATGAGCCGCCAGTTTCCCGAACCGTTGATCCACTTTGTACTCCGTGACGGACTCCTTTGGTCGCGTCGTTCTCGCCGAGAACTTCTTTCGTTCTTTCGTATCGCGCCCGATCGCGAGTTCAATCACACCGTGTCCCTTCTTCGGCACACCCCAGATCAAGGCTTCGTAAGTTCGTGTGATCGCATGGTGTTTAAACTGTGCTGCGAGGGCGCGATGGGCTTCGTCGGTTTTGGCGATCACCATTACACCAGACGTGTCTTTATCGAGCCGGTGCACTAACCCAGGTCGTTCCTTTCCGCCAATCGACGACACGGTGCCACCCGATGTCTGAAAGTGATGCAAGAGGGCATTGACTAAGGTGCCTGACCAATGACCTGGGGCAGGGTGCACCACGAGATCCGCCGGCTTATTAAGGACCAGCAGAGCCTCATCCTCGTGGAGAATCTCGAGTGGGATTGATTCGCCCTTGAGTTCCAACGGTTCCGCCTTCGGAAGGTCGAAGGCAATTACGTCACCGGGCTTAATCTTCTGGCTGGGCTTCACAACGTGACCGTTGATCTTCACACGGCCCTGTTCGATCAGCCGCTGGACAGCCGATCGCGAGATTTTGGGTTCCCGATTGACGAGGAACACATCCAATCGCTTCGGCTGTTCACCGGCTGTGACGACGAATTCGGTGTGCATGTTCCAGCAACGCTACTAAAGACGTTCGGTTGAATGCAATGGAAGATTAGTGACGACGGAGTTTGCCTCCTCTTATGAATCGGACTATCCTGGTGAGCGTGGAGGCTGGTCCGGAACGAATCGAAGGAGGCAAAGGTATGAGCTGGAGAATGGGCCTGTTTGTAGTAGTGCTGTTGTCTGGATCAGCCATCAGAGGGCATGCCGGGGATCTACCGGGCATTCCCCCTGACACGGTCGCGGACTATATTCATGCGGTCATTGAAGCGGACCGTACCTTCTACACCATCCATGTGGTGGAACGGATGCAAAAGCAGGGTGGGGCAGTTGCGGCAGAGAATTGGCGCGCCGAGAAAAGGACTCTCCCTTTGCCCGCTCAGTTCCTCATGGAAGCCAGTGATCTAGCCACCAAGACCGGCACGAAAGTGCGTTACCGACTGATCAGCCTCTGGCCGATTAATCCGAACAATGCCCCGGACGAGGAGTCGGAAAAGAAAGGCTTGGAGGCTGTGCGGCAACGTCCTGAGGAATCAGCGACCGGGGTGGTCAAAGTCGACAATCAGCCTTACTTCCAAGCAATCTACGCTGATCGCGCTGTCACTCAAGCCTGCGTCTCCTGTCACAATGCGCATCCCCATAGTCCAAAGAAAGATTTCAAGGTCAACGACGTCATGGGCGGGCTGGTGATCCAAATTCCATTGAGCAAGTAAGGCAGTTTTTAGGTCGTAACGACGTTCAACCTTTCGCTCTCGCAGCTATCACGGCCATCTGATTTTGGCGAGAGATGCGGGGTGTCGAATGACCCCCGTGAACCATGAACTGGTGATGCCGGTGAATCAACAGCGCGCGTTGCACTGCCTCCTCACTCTGGCTCTCCTCTCCGGCCATGCGATAGAGGGAGGCTATGACCGCCAGGGTCACGGCTTCACCAGCAGAGTCGTGCAGTGATTGATACAGCGTAAGCGCGCGTTTGGCAGACACTATCCCGTGCTCCGGCTGACCCATGGACTCATGCACGTAAGCCAGACGACGTTCGAGGTCAGCCTCCAGGCGCGTGTGGAGAGCCTTTTCGGCTAAAGGGAGGGCTTTCTGATAGTAGGTTCGCGCGGCTTCCGGCTGATCCAGTATCCACCGTGCGTCACCGAGCGCCAGTAGGGCCGCGAGGGTTCGTTCCTCGTCATGACGGCGTTGAGCATCCTCCAGAGCCTGCTGGAGAACCTTTTCTCCTTCATCGGCTCGACCGTCGCTGATGTGCAGGAGTCCCAGCTGTATCATTGCCTGACACGCTCCGCTAGGATTACGAGATTGGCCCGACCGCTGCATGGCTCGCTCAAACAGGCGACCAGCTTCCTCACGATCTCCCAACCATGCGGAGACTCGGCCGAGGGCCAGCAGGGCGTCAGTATGGACCGGTTGGTTGGGGAACTTGGAGAAGAGCGATACAGCTTCCATGAGTCGAGCAGCCGCAGCTTCTCTACGACCTTGACGTTCAAGAATCAATCCTATTTTTGTCAGGGCGAGAGCCTCACCCCGACGCTGTTTGCTCGTACGAAAGAAGTCCAGCGCTTGCTCATAGTAGGTCAAAGCTTCAGGAAAATGGTTCTGCACATCGTGTATTTCGCCAATTCGAAGCAGCTCGTCACCATTTAATTGTCGAGCTGACGACACTGATTGAAGGAACCACAACTCCTCGAACGCCCACGCAGCGGTAACAGGGAAAAGAAGGAGAGCAAGGAGAAGTCCTAAGGCAACCATTGCGATACCTGCGGAGGGAAGCAACAGGGGATAAACGGATCCCAAGCCCACCTGTCATGGAAGAGAATGCATTTTTGCGCGTACGAACTGGTTCTCAGGATGCACCAGCGCGGGGTTGGGGTCAAGCAGGATGCAGCGGAACAGAATACCTCTAATTCTATATCAGGGATCTGAACATGATGTGAGCGTCCTGGTACGTCGCATCGTTCTTGCGAACCGCTTCGGGAACCACCCCAAGGGCACGGAAGCCGAGCTTCTCCCACAGATGCCGCGCCACCTGGTTTTCTGAAAAAACGAGATTGAAGAGCACACCCCGATAGCCAAGCTGTTTGGCATAGTCTAGCATCAGTGCGCCCAGCAACCAGCCTAACCCGCGATTCCGCCACTCTGGCGCCACAATGAACCCCGCATTTGCGACGTGTCTTCCTCGACCGAGCCAGTTGGGCTTGAGGTAGAATGCTCCGAGCAGTTCCGGCTCTCGTTTACGCGGTCTTTCATAGGCCACCACTGTGCTTTTTCCCTTCACCCAATAGTCTTCAAACTCGTCTTGGCTGAGTCGTCGATCGTGTGGATACGAGGTACCCTCCTCTACAATCCGATCATAGAGTTTGGCCAGCAACGGCAAGTCGGAGTTCCCCGCCAACACCAGCTCAATCGGCATCCCGTTCTTGAGCCTAGCTTCAACAGGGAACTGCATGAATGGTCAGGGAACTTGTGTGGTTTGCTTCCAGTAGCTAGGCATGCCCGGCCTTGCTGGCGCGTTCGGCGATCCTTTTGCGAAGGCGGGCCTTTTCGAGGCTGATCTGAGCTTCCTTGAGATCGGACGGTAGGCCGCCCACTTTGAGGCGTTGCTCAGCCTCTGCCACTTTTTGTGCGGCACGCTCGACATCGATATCCTCAGCCTTCTCAGCGATCTCGGCTAGGATTGTCACCTTCTTCGGCGTGACTTCGGCAAATCCCCACAGGACGGACATAAAGTTGGTCTGATCGCCAATTCGATAGCGTAACTCGCCGATTTTGAGCATGGAAAGAAAGTAGGTGTGACCTGGCAGGACGCCGAACTCGCCTTCCACACCAGGTGCAATGAGTTCATCCACCTGCTGACTCAGGAGAAGTTTTTCCGGCGTCACAACCTCTAACAGAATCTTCCCTGCCATTCTTTCCTCGTGAAACGTCCCTCGTGAAACGCGAGCGTCTATTTTTTTCCCAAACTTCTTTTTCTTTCACCATCAAAAGGCGGGGGTGAGCGAGATGCTCTCAATTGCGCGCATCCACCGACCACAGTCTTATCGTGGGGGGTGCGCGAGCACGGAGGGCACTCGGTTATCCCGCCTTCTAAACCTTTCCTCCCATCTTTTCCGCTTTCGCCACCGCTTCCTCGATCGGTCCCACCATGTAGAACGCCTGTTCCGGCAAGTGGTCGTATTTCCCCTCGAGGATGTCCTTGAAGCTCCTGACCGTATCCTTGAGCTTGACATACTTGCCCGGAGTCCCGGTAAAGGCTTCTGCAACGTGGAACGGCTGTGAGAGAAAGCGCTGAATTTTTCGAGCACGGGCCACGACCATCTTGTCGTCTTCCGAGAGCTCATCCATTCCGAGAATGGCGATAATGTCCTGCAGATCCTTGTATCGTTGCAGGGTCGACTGCACACCGCGAGCGACCTTGTAATGCTCCTCGCCGAGGATTTGTGGGTCGAGAATACGCGAGGTGGAGTCGAGGGGGTCAACGGCCGGATAAATGCCCAGCTCTGCCTGCTGCCGTGACAACACCGTGGTCGCGTCCAGGTGTGCGAACGCGGTGGCCGGCGCCGGATCGGTCAAATCGTCGGCTGGCACGTAGATGGCTTGCACCGAAGTAATCGAGCCACGCTTGGTCGAGGTAATACGTTCCTGAAGCGCTCCCATCTCGGTTGAGAGGTTCGGTTGATACCCCACCGCCGATGGCATACGTCCGAGCAAGGCGGACACTTCGGATCCGGCTTGCGTGAAGCGGAAAATGTTATCGATGAACAGCAACACGTCCTGATTCTCTTCGTCGCGGAAATATTCCGCCACCGTAAGGCCGGTAAGACCAACACGGAGACGCGCGCCCGGCGGCTCGTTCATCTGGCCATAGACGAGCGCCGCCTTCGACTTGGTGAAATCGTCGGGATCGATGACCTTCGACTCCTGCATTTCGTGCCACAGGTCGTTGCCTTCGCGGGTCCGCTCGCCCACGCCCGCAAACACGGAAAAGCCTCCGTGGTGGAGGGCGATATTGTTAATGAGTTCCATGATGATGACGGTCTTGCCGACACCGGCGCCACCGAAAAGCCCGACCTTGCCGCCCTTGCTGTACGGCTCAAGTAAGTCAACGACTTTGATCCCGGTCTCCAGCACTTCGGTCTTGGTGTCCTGATCTTCCAACTTTGGGGCGGGCCGGTGAATGGGATAGGTTTTCTTTGTCTTGACCGGACCCTTTTCGTCGACCGGTTCGCCCAGCACGTTGATGAGGCGACCGAGCGTTTCTCGGCCCACCGGTACAGAGATGGGTGCCCCGGTATCCTGCACGTCCATCCCGCGTGTGAGACCATCGGTTGAAGACATGGCCACGCCACGCACGCGATTTTCCCCGAGGTGTTGGGCGACCTCAAGCGTGATCCGGATGGCTGGTTTGCCCGCGGCTTTGTTCTCTTCCTGATTCACGGTGAGCGCATTGTAGATATTGGGCAGATGGCCGGGGGGAAATTCCACGTCTACCGCCGGCCCGATAACCTGAATGACTTTGCCTGTTGCAGTCGCCACGGGATGCTCCTTTTCTAGAGTTTCCAAGTGTCCGCTCCTGAGCACCGACCCTAATTCCGGACACTCAGACCGTTCATCTTCGGCACTTTCGTCTCATTTCAATGCCTCGGCTCCACCTACGATATCCATGAGCTCTTTCGTGATCGCCGCTTGTCGTGTCTTATTGTAATAGAGGGTGACTCTCTTGATCAGCTCACCCGCGTTACGCGTCGCACCATCCATCGCAGCCATCCGCGCGGCTTGCTCTGCCGCGGACGATTCAAGGAGAATCCTGAATGTCTGCGCCTGCAAGTGCTTCATCAGCAAAGGGTCCAGCAGTTCCAGTTCATCAGGCTCGTAGAGGTAGCTGCCGCTTAACGCCTCACGGAGTTGCCCATCCTCCTCAAACGATTCGATAGGGAAGATCTGCTCGACGATGACCCGCTGTTGGAGCGCTGACTTGAATTCATTGTAGATGATGTGGGCTTCGTCAAACGCGCCCTTCGTATACGCCTCAGTGGCCCTCTCCGCGATCTCCATCCCGTGCTCGTAGGACAACCGGTCAAAGATGTCCACGTACGGCTCATGGGTTGTCCAGTGCCGGCGCTTGAAAAAGTCCCGTCCCTTGCGCCCCACGAGGCCGACTTCTACTTTCACGCCGCGAGCCTCACACTCGCGGATGAACTCCAACGCCTTGCGAACGATATTCGCGTTGAATGCGCCGCATAACCCCCGGTCGCTTGTCACCACGACGACTCGTACCATCTTGATGGGACGTTTCTGTAACAGAGGGTGCAGGTCTCGATTCACACGGCGACTGAGGTTGGCCACGACCTCGCGCATCTTTAACCCATAGGGACGAAAAGCCAGGATGCGGCTCTGCGCGCGCTTCAGCTTTGCAGAGGCCACCATCTTCATGGCCTTCGTAATCTTCTGCGTGTTCTTAACGCTGGCGATCTTCCGTCTTAGGCTTTGCAGGCTTGGCATAGATTCGACTGTCTGTTCTCAGTTTTCCGCGATCAGCTTGCCACGAGCGAGCGCTACGGCTACTTCGCGCCGTACCCCATCTTTTGTTTGAAAGTCGTCAAGATTTCCTTCAATCTGCCGCTGACCTTGTCGTCGATCTTCGCGAGGCCGGTGATCTCTTTTTTCAGGTCAGGATGGTGCTGTTGTACATAGCGCAGGAAATCTCCCTCGAACTGCTGTACCTTGTCGACCTCGACATCATCGAGAAACCCATTGACGCCGGCATAGATCGAGAGCACCTGATCAGCGACGGGCATCGGCTTATACTGTCCTTGCTTGAGCAACTCGACCATGCGGACGCCCCGCGCGAGCTGCCTTTGCGTCGCCTTGTCGAGTTCGCTACCGAACTGCGCAAAGGCCGCCATCTCTCGATATTGCGCGAGATCGAGCCGGAGGGTCCCAGCGACCTGTTTCATGGTCTTGATCTGAGCTGACCCACCGACACGCGAAACGGACAGCCCGACATTGATCGCGGGACGAATACCTGAATAGAACAGGTCGCTGCCCAAGTAGATTTGGCCGTCGGTGATGGAAATCACGTTAGTCGGAATGTAGGCCGACACGTCACCGGCTTGCGTCTCAATAATAGGTAGTGCCGTCAAGCTGCCTCCGCCGAGCTTGTCACTGAGCTTCGCGGCGCGTTCGAGCAGCCGCGAGTGCAGATAAAACACGTCGCCGGGAAAGGCTTCCCGGCCAGGAGGCCGACGAAGCAACAAGGACAGCTGCCGATAGGCCACAGCGTGTTTCGAGAGGTCATCGTACACGATCAACGCGTGCTTCCCGTTATCCCGGAAATATTCGCCGATCGCAGCGCCCGCGAAGGGTGCAAGGTACTGCATAGGTGCGGCATCGCTCGCTGTGGCCGAGACAACCAAGCTATAGTCCATCGCGTGATGCTCTTCGAGGGTCTTCACCACACGGGCCACTGTGGAACGCTTCTGACCCACCGCGACATAGATACAGAAGACACCAAGACCCTTCTGATTGATGATCGTGTCGACGGCGATGGCAGTCTTGCCTGTCTGACGATCACCGATGATCAATTCGCGCTGGCCGCGACCGATGGGGATCATGCCATCAATGGCCTTGATGCCAGTCTGTAAGGGCTCGCGCACGGACTGTCTGGTGATGACACCAGGCGCCACCACTTCGATGCGAGAACTGCGTTGGGCCTTGATCGGACCCTTGCCGTCGATCGGCTGGCCAATGGCATTGACCACGCGACCGACGAGGGCTTCGCCCACTGGAACCTCCGCGATACGGCCGGTGCGTTTGACCGGATCGCCTTCTTTGATACCCACATCATCGCCCATCAAGACGGCACCGACGTTATCTTCTTCGAGATTCAGCGTGATGCCATAGAGCCCGCCAGGGAACTCGAGCATTTCGCCGGCCATGGCTCCGTCGAGACCATAGACTTTTGCGATGCCGTCCCCAACTTGGATGACTGAGCCAGTTTCCTTGACGTCGGTTTGCTTTTCGAAGCCTTTGATCTTTTCCTTGATGATCGCGCTGATTTCTTCTGCCTTAATCTGCATGGCTACTCCTTCGTCAAGAGACTCTGCATGGCTTGTAATCGTCCGCGAATGGTGCTGTCCACAACGGTGCTTCCAATACGGATTTGAAGCCCGGCGAGATGATGTTGGTCGGTTTGAAACGTGACATCAACTTCTCGCCGGAGCACCTCGCGCAGGCGAGTTCTGATTCGATCTTGTTCTGTTTTCGGTAAGACTGCAGCGGATGAGACTGTCACCGGCTGCGTGCCTTTGGCTTGGTCAACGAGATTGGCAAAGGCATCTGCAATTTCAGGAAGGAAGGCGACGCGGTTATTTTTGACCAATTGTCCGAGAAACGCTTGGCCTACTGGAGGACATCCAAGGCGGGATCCAAGCGACGTGAGGACTGCGATTTTGTCCTCCACGCCGAACGCAGGCGAGGCTATGGCGTGGCGGAGAGAGGCCGAGGTCTTAAAGGCGTCAGCAAGCCCGTTCAATGCCGTACGGGTTGATGCGATGCTCGATTGGTCCAAGAGTTCGAAGAGGGCTTGTGCATAACGGCGCGCAACCGCTGTCTTAATCACGTCCTGGTCCGTTTACTTCTGCTTTGGGCAAAAGAAAAACATTCGTGCGGTCGGCACGAAAATGGGCGCGCCAAAGTAGCATTGGTGAGTGGAAACTGTCAATAAGTCAGCCAGGATGGAACGCGAATGCAGTGAACTAAACAGCTTTGCCTCGCATCCCATCCTGGGGAGAAACTCTGCAAGACTAGAAGGGTTGAATGATGCCGCCACCGAGTACGTGATTGCCATCGTAGAAGACGGCGGATTGTCCGGGACTCAATGCTCGCTGGGGTTGATGAAATCGGATGCGCAGAGTCGTGCTGTTGACGGGCAAAAGGCTCGCCGAGGTTTCTGGCGTGGCATAGCGGACCTTCACCTGTACATCACAAGATTCTATAGTCAGGCTTGGATCAAACAGATTCAACTCCGTCACATCGCAGGAATCACGCAGGAGACTTTCTTGCTTCCCGAGAACCACCGTATTGGTTTCGGATACCACTTTCTGAACATACAAGCGTTCTCCGACCGCAAGGCCCAGGCCACGACGCTGGCCCGGTGTGTAGAATGCAATGCCGTCGTGCTTCCCTAATTGATTTCCATCGGTATCGACGAAAAGTCCCGGCTTCCTCGCAGCGGGGGCTTCCTTTTCGATAAAGGTCCGGTAGTCGCCATGACTGACGAAGCAAATTTCTTGGCTTTCTTTGAGTTCATCAGCCGGTAAGTCCAGGGCTTCCGCTATCCGCCACACCTCTGACTTCTGCATCTCTCCGACGGGAAAGAGTAATCGCGGGAGCCACGCGGGACTCAGGCGGTAGAGAAAATAACTTTGATCCTTTATGGCGTCCGCAGCCTTTTGAATGACGCGACCACTGTTCCGAGTGGCCAGACGGACATAGTGGCCGGTCGCCACATAGTCGATGTCTCGTTCTCGTGCGAGCTCAATCAGACTGCGAAGCTTGACACGCTCATTACAGCGAACGCAGGGATTCGGAGTGATCCCCTGTTGGTATCCGGTCAGAAAATCGTCGATCACGCCGAGGCGGAATGTTTGTCTTGTATCGATGACCTCGTAGGGGATCTGGAGTTTCTGCGCGACAAACTTTGCAATACCAATCTTGCAGCAACCCCGATCTTGCCACCGCTTAGAGGGGGCGACGCTTTCGTCCTCATGCTCCCATACTTGAAGAGTGACGCCGCGGACATCGTAGCCTTGGCGAACGAGCAATGCCGCCGCAACAGAACTATCCACACCACCGCTCATGCCAAGTAATACAGTTGGGCGAGCCATAGGAGCGCTATTGTACCGGGGGGGAGGGAGGAAGGGCTAGAGGGCTGTATACGCTGGTTAGTGTGCTGCGATCGAGAGAGAGGACTGGCTCTCTGTGGGAGCAGGTAATTCATCATGCCAGTGATTTGCTCCCATGTCGCACATTCCGTGGAAATGCGACCCCTCCTCGATAGCAATCATGGGAGTGCGAATGTCTCCGACAAGGATACCGGGCTTGAGGATCTGAATTTTTTCGTTCGCCGTGATTGTCCCGTTGATTTTGCCACTATTCATCAAAACAGCTGCCGAGACGACTCCCTTGATAACGGCATGCTCGCCCACAATCAACGTACCAGTAGTATGAATTTCCCCCTCGACTCGGCCATCTACGCGAACGGTTCCGTCGAAACTCACGACGCCTTTGAAATCGACGCCTCGCCCCAGCAGCGTGAAATTCTCGTTCGATTCATCGGCCTCTGGATTCCGTTCCTTCATTGCCCACATGGTGCCCTCCTGCTTCCGCCGATTGTCACCTGGACGTAAGGATCATGGCTGATGATACGTGAATCCACTTACGAAATATCATGCCTTCCAATTAGCCGTTGACTCGTTTCACTCCGGTCGGCGTAATCATGCCAACTGTATGGAGCGAGGTTTGAGGAACCTGTTGGGCCATCTCCAAACTGCCGTTGAAGAGGACGCCATCCTCCATAGAGAGCAGCGGGGTCTTCACCGAACCGTTCACTACGGCCGGAGCGCGCAGTTTGACCTGTTCCTTGACGACGATATCTCCTGTGACTTTTCCTTTGCAGACAACCGTTCCTGCAGTGATCTTTGCCTGAAGGACGGCATCCTCACCGATCAATAGAATTCCGTCCGTGTGGATTTCTCCATCAAGATATCCGTCAATTCGGACCGTCCCGCTATACGAAATGGTCCCTTTGAATTCAACGCCCTTGCCGACGAAGGCACTGATATCTTGACCCCCTTGAGCCGGTTTCTCAGGCGTACCTTCGGCATTATCCTCTCCTTCGTTGACCTGGTCGGTCGGCTTCCTTTCCTGCCCCCACATAATAAAAAACGCCTCCTACGAGTCTGCGATTCGGCTTCTTCGGAACCTCTTCCCTGGTGGAGTTTGAAGTTGGTTGGTGTAGGCAAACACCGTACTGGTCACTAGGGGCAAGCAACAAATATGCCTCTACGTGAAAGTACGATCAGCAGGTAAAGACGGTCTGTGGGTTAGCTGAGGAGTGCTTCGAGAATCCCATCCAATTCAGGAGGTGAAAAATAGTGGATGATCACTTTCCCTCCGCGGCGCCCACTGAGAACTGTGACTTTTGTTCCCAATCGTTTTCTCAGGCGTTCTTCAACGTCGGACCAGGGTGATCGACGTGATTCTGCCCTCATACGCTTTCTTCTAAGTGTTGAAGATTGTACGAGTTTTTCTGTCTCTCTCACAGAAAGACCTCTCGACACAACAAGCTGGGCGAACCTTACCTGTGAGTCCGGATCTGTGAGCCCTAGGATTACCTTTGCGTGGCCGGTGGACAGTTCGCCAGCTTCAATAAGGTGCTGGACATCAACAGGGAGATTGAGTAAGCGGACAGTATTCGCAATAGATGATCGCTCACACCCAACGCGCTGCGCAATAATGTCCTGTGTGAGTCCAAATTCGTTCATCATGCGGTGATAAGCCTTCGCTGCGTCGATAGGGTTTAAATCTTGCCGCTGCAAATTTTCGATGAGTGCGAGCACGATCGATTCTTCATCGGTACAGTTTCTGATGATCGCCTGAATTGTGTCCATTCCAGCTTGTTTTGCTGCACGCCAACGTCGTTCACCAGAGATGAGTTCATACATCCCATCTCCCTTCCGTCGGACAAGAATCGGTTGTAGAAGACCGCTTTGCTTTAGCGACGCCGTGAGCTCTGCCAATTCTTGTGGAGAAAACGTCTGGCGAGGCTGATAGCGATTAGGAACGATGGCATCCGTTCGAAGATGCTGCACCTCCGGCAGTTCAGGCATAGGAGCAGGCTTCGATGTTGGGATTAGTGCATCGAGTCCTCTACCGAGCGCTTTTTTCTCCATGGCTGATAAACTCCTTTGCTAGAGAGAGATAGGATTGAGATCCCGCTGATGCCATGTTGTACAGATAAACCGGACGCCCGTAGCTCGGTGCTTCCGCCAGCGTTACATTGCGTGGGATCATGGTGTGGTAGACGCGGTCCCTAAAATATTCACGAACCTGCTCGGCCACCTGCCGCGCCAAGGTATTCCTCGCATCATACATTGTCAATACAATGCCTTCGACTTCGAGCCCTGGATTGAACGATTGACGAACGCGATCGATACTTCCCATCAGTCGCCCTAATCCCTCCATCGCATAATATTCGCATTGAACAGGAATCAGAACCGACTGGGCCGCAACCAACGCGTTGAGGGTTAAAATTCCAAGCGCAGGGGGGCAATCAAGAAAGACGAAGTCGAACTGCTGTTCGACCTCCTTCAGGAAATGACGAAGAACCTTTTCTCGTTCTTCGACGTTGACCAGCTCAACTTCTGCACCGGCCAGGTCAGTGTTTGACGGCAACAAGGAAAGCCCTTGTACGGCCGTCGCTTGGACGGCATCGACAAATTTCACGTAATTTATAAGACAGTTGTAGACTGTTGTTTGTAAGGATCGCGGGTCAATGCCGAGACCGCTTGTAGCGTTCGCCTGCGGATCGATATCAACGAGCAGAACGCGCTTTCCTTGAAGAGCGATTCCAGCAGCCAGATTGACAGCCGTGGTCGTTTTTCCTACCCCACCTTTCTGATTAGCGATGGCAATAATCTTTGTCATATCAGCAAGAAGAGTAGTTCCTGCTGCGGATGTTCCACGTGGAACATTTAGGAGCGTGCCCACTGATCATGCAGGTCTTTTCGCCTCAATAATCGAGATAACTCGATGCCCATATTCATACGGAAGATCGAAGGATAGCTCCTTATAGAGAGCAAAATCGTTATGTATTTCGGCAGAATCGATCGACTCAGTTCGATACAAAATTACCTGCCCTCCTTTAGCAAGCAGCTCTGTCGTAAAAGACATAATTTCGTTGAGCTTAAGGGCTCTGACAACGAGAAAGTTTGCGAGTGTTTTATCTGGTGATTTCCCATATTCCTGAATGGTCCCATCAAATGTGGAGACATGTGCGAACTTAAGAAGGCCTATCACTGATTTCAAGAATGAAGATTTCTTGTGAACTGGTTCAACCAGAACCAATTGGAGGTCCTCCCTTAGGATCTTGAGTGGAATCCCTGGAAACCCGGCCCCCGAACCTATATCGATCAAGATGCTTTTGAGCGGAAAATTGCAGATCTTCAACGCAGCCAGTGAGTCGAGAAAATGCTTGACGATGATGTCCTTTGGTGTGTCGATGCCGGTCAGGTTGATTTTTTTATTCCACCGTCTCAGCTCTGCAATGTATGTCATGAATTGATCGACATGAGTTGTCGTGAGCGATAAGCCAATCGATTCGGCCCCCGCCAACATAAACTTGCGAAGGTCTTGCTGATGTTCCACGTGGAACAATTACGTGATTCAGCAGAACACGTCAAGGGCGAAGGAGTGCAGGGATGTACTCTGTGGCCTTCAGAAGGGTGGTGCAGGAGCGCTGAGATCTTTACGGGATGGCTCTCGATACCTGCTAAGCGCAACCAGGAGTAATGAAATCGCAGCTGGCGTGATTCCTGAGATTCGCGAAGCTTGCCCAACAGACGCTGGACGGACCTTTTTCAACTTCTCTCGAACCTCCTGTGAGAAGCCTGGCACATGATCGTAGTCGAATGTTAAGGGAATCGCCTTGGTTTCCAATTTTTTAAACCGTCCGATCTGTTGAAGCTGCCGCTTGATATAGCCGGAATACTTAATCTCTAATTCAATTTCTTCAATAATTTCAATGTCTTCAATTCTATAAATCTCTAGTGCATCAAGAAGCCCTTCATATGTTGCACCTTGCCGTCGCAACAACTGAGCAATGCTATATGAACCCGAAATATCCTCGATATGTACTTCCGCGAGTCGCCCCCGAATCTCCCGATTAAGTTTTGGCCGCAGTTCTTCGAGGCGAGCCACTTCCTTTTCAATCGCATCCTGCTTACGCCTAAATTTTTCATAGACCATTTCTGGAATCAGCCCGAGCTGGCGTCCGGTCTCGGTCAGTCGCAAGTCGGCATTCCCATGACGCAGCAGTAATCGATATTCCGCGCGTGAGGTAAACATCCGATATGGTTCCCGAGCATCCTTCGTAATGAGATCGTCGATCAGGACTCCGATGTAAGCCTGTGACCGGTCCAGGATAAGCGGGGCCTGTCCGCGTAGCTTCAGAACTGCGTTGATCCCAGCCATGATTCCCTGCGCTGCCGCCTCTTCGTATCCCGACGTTCCATTGATTTGTCCGGCATGGTAAAGCCCCTCAAGCAATTTAGTTTCAAGCGTCGGGTGGAGTTGCCGCGGCGGAAAATAGTCATACTCGATCGCATAGCCAGGCTTGAGTATCTTCGCGTGCTCCAGTCCAGGAATCGTTCTTAGAATCGCGTCCTGGACATCGACCGGGAGACTGGTCGAGATCCCGTTTGGGTAAAATTCGTATGTGTCTAACCCTTCCGGTTCGAGAAAGATTTGGTGACGCTCTTTTGAGGCAAAGCGGACGACCTTATCCTCGATCGAAGGACAGTACCGTGGCCCGACCGAGTCGATGACGCCACTGTACAGCGGCGATCGATCAAGATTGTCTCGAATTACATCATGTGTCGCAGGATTCGTATGGGTGAGATGGCAGAGTCGTTGCTGATTGTGGATGCGTTTAGTTCGATACGAAAACGGCGTAGGAGGATCATCCCCCGGTTGCGGCAGCATGACCGAGAAGTCAATCGTATCGCGATCTAGCCTGGGAGGTGTCCCGGTTTTTAACCGACCAATCTCAAAGCCCAGACCGCGCATGCAATCGGACAGATGCTCGGCCGAGGCTTCGCCTGCGCGCCCGGCAGGGAAGTGGTTCAGCCCGATATGGATAAGACCCTTAAGGAAAGTACCTGAAGTTAGAATCACCGCCTTTGCTTGAACCCGCACGCCTTCCCCTGTCACCACACCAATGACAGAACCGGACTGGTACAACAATCGGTCCACTGTTCCCTGTCCAATCGTCAAGTGCGTCTGATTTCGCAATGTCTGTTGCATCGCCTGTCGATAGAGTTTCTTGTCACATTGGGTACGAAGAGCCCGCACTGCCGGACCTTTGCTCGTGTTAATAAACCGAAATTGAATACCGGCCCGGTCAGTATTCCGCGCCATTTCCCCACCCAGTGCGTCGATTTCTTTCACGAGGTGTCCTTTGGCAATACCTCCAATCGCGGGATTACACGACATTTGGGCGATTCGGTCTTCATCCATCGTAAGCAGCAAGGTGCATACACCCATCCGCGCGGCGGCCAGCGCCGCCTCGCACCCGGCATGCCCACCACCCACGACCACAACGTCAAACTGGCATTCCATCTCTTTTCACTGGCTACTTTCCGATACAGAATTCCGCAAAAACTTTCTCGAGAATCTCGTCCGTCGTAATCGCGCCGGTAATTTCTCCCAGCGCGTCGGCAGCAACTCGTAAGTCCATGGCTACCAGTTCTCCGGCAAGTTGCATCCGCACAGACTCTGACGCATGAGTCAACGAATCCTGCGCACGTCGCAGTGCCGTCCGATGGCGTACATTCGTTACGACGAGGGCCTCGTTCACTTCAAAACCCGGCGACACGAGTCGCCCTCTGATGGCGACTTTCAATTCCTCAAGACCAAGGCCAGTTTTGGCGGAAATCACGATCCTCTCTGCGCCAGAAGGCAAATCAGAGCTTTCAACCGCCCGAGTGAGATCCCCCTTGTTGAAGACGATGAGGTAGGGTAAGCCCGCAACCGTCTTCAGGATCTGTCTATCCTCATCGGTTAGGCGAACGTGCCCATCGATGACGACTAACAGCAGATCCGCGTCGGCTTGGGCACTCTGGGTCCGTTTAATACCCTCTTGTTCAACGGGATCTGTCGCCTCTCGGATCCCGGCCGTATCGACAAAGCGCACGAGGATTCCGTTAAGATCGATGGACTCTTCAATCACATCGCGTGTAGTTCCTGGAATGGGAGTGACAATGGCCCGCTCCTGATTGAGAAGCCGGTTCATCAAACTTGATTTTCCGACATTCGGTCGGCCAACGATGACAACGCGAACCCCCTCTCGGAGCATGCGACCGTCGCGTGCCGTCGCCTCCAGTTTCCCGATCACTGCGGCTGCCTTTTCGATCGCCTGTTCCAATTCTTCACGCTGAACAAATGTAATATCCTCCTCGACAAAATCAATGCCAGCTTCCACATGGGCCAGCACCCTGAGGAGGACAGACCGCGCCACCTCAATTTTCTGCGCCAACTCACCGCGCAAATGGCGCTGGGCCATCCGAAGTCCGATAACGGACTTCGCCCGAATCGTATCCAGGACCGCCTCAGCTTGTGAGAGATCCAGACGACCGTTGAGAAAGGCCCGCTTCGTAAACTCTCCCGGTGCCGCCATCCGGGCTCCTGCCAACACACAAGCCTCACAGAGTAGACCCAATACCACGGGGCCTCCGTGAGAATGGACCTCCACCACATCTTCCGCCGTGAATGAACCGGGGGCCTTCATATACACAATCATTGCTTCGTCGAAGGTGACCCCCTTTTGGGAAAGACCGTGGTCCTCGTTGGCACCCACTGTTGATGGCAGCACCAGATCTGCTAGGTAGAGCATGTGGCTTGAAACGTGGGCGAGTGATTGACCCGAGCGCAACCGGACTACTCGACCAGCGATACTCAGTGCATCAGGACCGCTAAGGCGAACGATCCCGACCCCGCCTTCCCCGGAGGCTGTTGCGATCGCACAGATGGTATCGGCGAGATCTTCACGCATGAGGGCTCATTGCAGCCCGAAAATCTGTCATCCCTGGGAATGCATTCTCTTGGAGTTATCTTTTCCTATACGCTCTGAGTTGGTCCCATGGGAAGCAGCGGCCTATTCCTAAACATATATCGGTCTGTGACGACTTGCTGCAAGATCGTCAACACATTGTTGGTAAGCCAGTACAGCACGAGTCCGGCTGGAAAATTGATGAAGAGAAACGTCATGAAGACCGGAAGGATCAACATGATCTTCGCTTGTGCGGGATCCATCGTGGTGGGCGTAATCTTCTGCTGAATAACCATGGTCGCCCCCATGATCAGCGGAAGCACGTAATAGGGATCTTGGATCGAAAGATCGGTGATCCAGAGCATGAACGGCGCCTGTCGCAAATCAATCGTCATGTAGAGGATATTAAAGAGAGCCACGAACACCGGCATCTGCAGCACCATCGGAAGGCAGCCACCGACGGGGTTCACCTTGTGGTCTCGATAGAGCTTGATCAGTTCCTTGTTCAGCCGATCGCGGTCATCCTTGAACTTCTCCTGCACCGCCAAGACTTTTGGCTGGATCACCTGCATCTGCTTCATTGACTTGTAGCTCTTATACTGCAACGGCACAAAGAACAGTTTCAGAGCCATCGTGAGAAGAATAATCGTAATCCCATAGTTGTGGGTGTACTCGTTAATGAATCGTAGAACATAGAAGATCGGCTTCGCGACCGCTTTTACGACACTCCAGCTTCCAAATATAAACCACCCGAAATCGATGGTGTCTTCCAGTCCCACATTCAACGACCGTAGTGTGTCGTACTCTTTGGGTCCTGCATAGAGTTGCAGTGATACCGTGGCGCCACCCGATAGCGAAGCTGTTCGTATGCCAGCCGAGACAATCTTGTCACCTTCTTTCTTAATCACCGCTGCTGTCGCTTGGCGGGGCATCAAAACGGAGAGAAAATATTTGTCTTGGAGCGCCACCCACTGGACAGTCCCTTTCCGTTCAAGTTCCGCCTCGGGAGTTTCCTTCTCAACCTTGCCGTCGACCATCGACGCTGATCCGATCAGACCGATGAGCCCGTCTCCCCATTCGACAACTCCGAAGTTTGTCCCCAAGCCCACATCAAACGGTTGAGTAACTCCGTCGAGTTTCACAGAAACATCGACGATATAGCTGTCATGGTGGAATGTCAGCTGCTTCTCAACGGAGAGCTGTTTGCTAGGATCCTGAAACCGGAGCGTCAGGTGTCCGACGGGATGAGAAGCATCGAGTGTGGTGAAATCTTGTTCAAGAGAATACAACCCCTCTCGCATTGCCTTATCGAGGCCCACGTCCGCCACTGTGATCGACAAGGGCCCTCGGAACTTGCCTCCGGGATAGACCAACTGTACCGGCTTTGCTTCGGGGAGAGGGGTATGGTAGCGCTTCAACTCCCAGCTCTTCACGACTCCGCCACGATTGGTTAGCTCGGCCCGGAACAAATCGGTGTCAATCGTGACCGTGTTTTCACTGGTCGGGAGACCGACTTCCAAGAGACTCGACGAAGGCTTACCCTCGTCATGTTGGCGCGCAACTTCTGCGGTGCCTTCACTGGCTTCGCGTGCAGTCCCTCTGGTTTGAGTCCGCGGTTCTTCCGGGAGAGAAGCCGGCTTCTGCTCGGACGCATCTTGAGTTGGCGGGGGTTGGGGAAGCCAACCAAGTTCTTTCAGGATGTAATCGTACCCGAAGATGATGGCCAAGGAGATAATCAAGAAAATGATGACACGTTTTTCCATGTCGCGCCCCGCTCTAAACGAAAACTTCCGTCCTCTTCATCGAACTGGATCAGCCCCTCCGGGATGAAAGGGGTGACACTTGGCTAATCGACAGATCGCCAGACCAAATCCCTTCAGTACACCATAGCGGCTGATGGCGATTCCGGCGTATTCAGAGCAGGTTGGCTCAAAACGGCACGCAGGGCCGAGCAACGGAGAGATCCAATATCGGTAACAGACGAGCAATCGGACACAGAGGTGCCGCACTCTAGTCCTCTTCGGTTCGAAGGAGGTGGTGACGAGCAAAAGATGAGCGCCACGCCACTTTCAAGGTCGCAAACGGTTGAGTCAATGCATCACGCTTAGGGAAGACCAAGACCGCTGGTTCGGCCAGCAGGTCCACATGGATCTGCCTCACCAGTTCTCGAAAAATGCGTTTCGCACGATTTCTTCGAACCGCATTCCCAAACCTCCGGCCGACGATAATACCGACTTGCCCTCCGTCCACACCAGTCCGGTACACCAGTAGGTTGAACAATGCCGTCGAAATCCGTCGGCCATGTTGTTTCACGAACTCGATGTCGCGGCTATTCCGCAAGAACAAGCCCTTGTCGCCCTTATACTCCGGCATCGTTGGTGTCTTTACGAACGACTCTCTCGCCAGGCCTCCCCCTCAAGGCCCATCCGAGGCCAACGACGACAACCTGGCCTCAACTGTATCTGTAAGAGACTTGCTGATGGGAGGAAGAAAACAGAGGCTGAGGGCCGTACTCGGAGCCTTCCAACACCGTATTACACGGTCAGGCGCGCTCGTCCTTTGGCTCGGCGCCGAGCCAAAACCTTCCGGCCATTCTTGGTGCTCATGCGTTTGCGAAACCCGTGCTCGCGCTTTTTCTTTAGGTTTGAAGGCTGTTGAAACGTGAATGACATGCAATAGCTCCTTGCGACGAAATCCGATCCACGGTCGCGGTATTATAGGGTTGGGGTCTCACTCTGTCAAACTCGCGATTATGGTAAGACATCGAGTTCTCATAACAACAACAAGGAACCGATCGTGGGGTTACTGCTCATCGGATCTAGTCCTTATAATCAATTCTCGTGAATTTTCCCATTATTTGAGGCGTTTCTGCGCGAAATCACGCTAGACTGCCACAGAATTTTGAGGAGTTCTGTATAAATAGATCCGCTAAATTGTTGTGAAAACATGAGTTTTTGATAAAATTTGTGCTGGTCACCCTGGCATTGAGTTTGCGATTGGCTAGTGGGTTTATCATTGGAATTCTGAGCGAAATCCAGACTGGACTGCAACAATAGTAACAAAAGCATGGCCACGCCAAACCTTTACTGGAGGAGGATGACATGACGGAAAAACGACTGAACTTCGCGCTCATTGCCCTCGCCCTCGTCCTTGTGACTGGGTGCGCGAAACCACCCACAGAGCAAATCGAGGCAGCGGAAAAGGCCGTAGCAGAGGCTCAACAAAGCGGCGCTGCCACCTATGTGGCAGAGGAATACACAAAGCTCGAAGGTGCCTTGTCCGCTCTTAAGAAGGAAGTGGCCGACCAAGATACAAAGTTTGCGTTGCTGCGGGACTACGGAAAGGCCGAACAACTGGCCATTGCAGCGAAGACGGATGCGGAGCGAGTCAAGGGAGAAGCGGAAAAGAAGAGAGAAGAAGCAAAGACTGCCGCGTTACAAGCCCAGCAAGCCGCTCAAGAATCAGTCAGGGTCACGCTCGACCTCGTGGCGAAAGCCCCCGCTGGCAAAGACCGGGCGGCATTGGAGGCAATCAAGGCTGACGCCGACGCGCTGAAAGCTTCCTTGAACCAAGTCCAAATAGCGATCGACAAAGCCGACTATCAAGCGGCTCAGAAACAGGCGGAAGCGATTCGCGAGAAAAGTGCTGCGGTCTCTCATGAAATCGAAACCGCGTTGGCCAAAATCGGCAAGGGGAAAGCACCGGCGAAAAAGAAATAAGCCAGGCAGCTTATGACGAAGCATCAACGACTCATGTATTCGTTCGCATCCGGATGTGTGTTCCTCGTCTTGGTGGTAATCTTGACCGCCTGTACGGAGGCCGTGCCACAAGATGTGGTCGAAGCGATTGAATCAATTGATCGAAACCTCATGGACCTGCGGGCCGCGGAACTGGCACCCGATGACTATAGCCGATTTGCCCATCAATGGATAGCCCTCAAGGCTCGTGTTGAAGCCGAAGAAGACCTCATCCACTGGCCATGGGAACCCAATGAACTCGATCTGGCCCTTCGAAAGCTCTACGAAGAAGGCATCCAGACAGTCGCACGGGTCGCAGATCAACGCAAGGTGCTCCGAGAGACAGCTGAACACAAGCTTACCGCTGTCGAGAATCGTTTCCAGGTTCTAACCGACCAGGTGGGAGCAATCGATAGCCGACTTGTCCTCGGTCAACAGTTGATCGAAACCGACCTCCTCGTTAAGCAGGCACGAGCATTTTTTGAAGATGGAAAATTCGAGCGATCAATCGAGGCATCTGACAAGGCTGGACAGATGCTCACCTCCCAGGCCACCGTGTTGAGCAACGAGTTAGGGCGGTACGCCGATCACGGCCGGATTGGCCGATGGCAACGGATGGCGAAGGATACGATTGCATGGTCACAACGCCACCACACGAGTGCGATCATCGTGAGCAAGGCCGACCGTGTGCTGACCCTCTACAAGAACGGCCAGAAGGTGCTATCATACCCGGTGCGACTTGGGTTCAATGGAATCCGCGAGAAACGATACCAGGGAGACGGCGCTACGCCGGAAGGACGTTATCACATCACGGGTAAGCGCGGGCAGGGGCAAACTCAGTTTTATCGGGCCTTGCTGCTCGATTACCCGAATGAGGAAGATCGCCGCCGGTTTCACTCGGCACGGAAGACCGGACTGATTCCAGCATCAAAAGGAATCGGTGGACAGATCGAGATCCATGGAGTCGAGAACGAGCTGATGGCGCAAACGTTGGGCTGCGTGATGCTCGAAAACGCCCAGATGGTCTATCTGTACGACCGAGTCGAGAAGGGAACTCCCGTGACCATCGTTGGAGCCCTCCACGAGCACAATTCTGTTGCCGAAGCGCTCGCCAATCTTGGACAGCGGAACACTATCTGAGCAAGCCATATGATGAAACAGGTGATACAGACTCTGTACCCCGGATTGATCAGCCTGGTGCTTCTTCTCACCTTGGCCCCAAGCAGCGGACTCTCGTCGCCAGATGCCTCGGCTGCTCCCCCCAAACCAACTGATCCAGCTACCTTACGGCAACTCCAAGGCCGTTACTATTCGCTCAGTAGACAGCTCGCTCAATTGATGCCGGGTCAACCCTATATCCTGGTCGATACTGCGCGTAACCACTTGTACATCCGACACCGTGACCGTGTCATGCTCGACGCGCTAGCCTCGACCGGGAGTGGCACCATTTTGGATAAGCCTGGCGAGGCCCAGAGCCAATGGGTCTTTGACACACCGCGAGGCGAGTTTTTCGTCCAATCGAAACTCACGAATCCCGTGTGGGTGAAACCTGACTGGGCCTTCATTGAAGAAGGTCTCGCCGTCCCCAAGAACCAAGCGGAACGGATGGAGCCAGGCGTCCTCGGAGAGTATGCGCTCGGATTTGGCAAGGGCTATTTCATCCATGGCACGCTTTACACTAGACTACTCGGGAAAAATGTGACCCACGGGTGCATTCGACTCAACGACGAGGATCTCAAGAGTGTCTATCGGCTTGCAAAGGTCGGTACGCCGATCATGATTTTCTAACCAGCTGCGGCCCAACGCAGCCTCCATGACGTTCATCCCCTCTCTCTTTTCTCTCATTCTGACTTTGATTCCGATGACATCGACTGTTGACCCTTCATCGCGACCGTTTGTGGATGTCACCGACGCGGCGGCACTCCAAGAAGCCACACGGGTTCTTGCCGAAGAAGTGAAGGTAGCTGCTCGGCCTCAGACCTACGTGCTCATCGATCTCCCTGCAAATACTATCTTGCTCAAAGGCCGCGGCATAGAACTCCACCGGATTCCGATCAAGCACTGGAGCACTTCGGATCAGCATGAACTCATCATGACCTTTCGATTAAAGGAACGTCCTCTTGTCACCCGTCGGAAGATCGACCCTTCAATCAGTCCCGAACAGGAACCGATCTCCTTGGCTGACATGCCAACGGCCTATTCTCTGCAATTTACTCCGGCATTGACGATTACACTCGATTCCTATGGGCAAGCGAGTCTTTGGGGAATGGCAGCGCACTTCGTGAGGCAATGGTGGAGACTGGTCATCAAATGGTGGCGTGCGATCTGGACTGAAGCTAATTCCGCTGTCGCACCCGAGCTTGACCTCACCGTGAGCGTCGATGATGCACAATCATTGGCCTGGATGCTAACCGATGGCATGCCGGTGCTCATTCGCCGACCCATCCACTAGGTTCTTGAAGCCATTCGCGTTTACACGATAGAAACTTACCGTGCGTTCGACTCCACGATTAAAACCTCCTCGTACGGACATGTCGCTGCTCATTTCGGTCATATCCCGAGTTGCTGAACTTCGATACCTGAATAAAGGACCTCAGGGCCGCACCTCATTCTCGTCTTCCTTGGTCGAAACATTTTTCGATCGTGATCAGCTCGCCACCTGCACGCCTTCGATTATGGCGATCCCACGAAACCTCCCGCTGATCCCTGGGTGTGATTGAGGGGGCGACTGTGGTAGTGTTTCTGATCGCTGGATCGAATAAAGCCGAAAGGTGAAGACAGTTCTTGAAGCCGGTATGGACTCCGGTCGTATACTGCTGAGCTCTCTCATGACAAAGACAGCGGAATGCCTCTTGTGACCAGTAAATTACCCCGCAGCGGGGATCTCACGATTGAGTCAGCATAGATTGCGCTCTGCGAGGAAGAAGAGATGATCCTGGCCGGAGACATCGGTGGCACCAAAACTCACCTCGCACTGTATGAATGGTCGACGGAACGGGTCGAGCCGGTGCGATTGGAGACATTCCACAGCGCCGATTACGCCTCATTGGAAGAGATGCTGGCGGAATTCCTGGTCCCACCAAAACCTTCGACATCTGTCGACGAACTCGGGCAAGCCAAAGTCGAGCCCGAAGAACCTCCTTCACCGCCCAAGCCGGACGAACGGATGACGATCAAAAGTGCCTGTTTCGGTGTGGCCGGGCCTGTGATTGAGAACAAGAGCCATACGACGAATCTACCCTGGTTCGTCGACGGCACCTCGCTGGCAAAGCGATTCGATATTCCACACGTTCGCCTACTCAACGACCTCGAGGCGATGGCCAACGGGATTCTGCTCCTCCGTCCCGATGAACTGTTCACGTTGAATGCCGGTACGCCACTATCCCAGAAACAGGCGATCGCGCTCATCGCTGCGGGAACCGGGTTGGGAGAATGTATTCTTTATTGGGACGGGACAAAGTATCGGCCCATGCCTTCTGAGGGAGGCCACGCAGATTTCGCACCCAACAGTGACATCGAGATTGAATTGTTACGGCATGTTCGCACACAGTACCTGCATGTCAGCTATGAGCGAGTATTGTCTGGCCCTGGTCTCCACACCATCTACGAATATCTCCGCGATACAAAGAAAAATGAACCGACATGGCTGGCGGAGAAGATCAAGACCGGTGATCCATCGGCGGAAATCGCGGAGGCCGGCCTGAAAGGCCAGGCTGAGATCGCCAAACAAACACTCGATCTCTTCGCCTCGATCTATGGGGCTGAAGCAGGGAATCTGACTCTCAAAGCGATGGCGATCAACGGCATCTATCTTGGAGGGGGGATAGCCCCTAAACTCCTTCCCAAATTGAAGGACGGAACCTTCATGAAAGCGTTCACGAACAAAGGGCGATACAAGCGCCAGATGAGCAGTATCCCCGTTTACGTCGTCATGAATCAGCGGACGGGTCTCATCGGTGCTGCATCCATTGCCGCAGAGTTGGCCCAGGCATGACCATCATTGATTCCGATTCATTGAAACGCATGGCGGCGCTTAAGGCCGTCGACTACGTCAAGGACGGCATGGTCGTCGGACTCGGGACCGGTTCAACCGCCAGGCACATGGTGGTAGCACTGGGAGAGAAGGTACGAGCCGGGATGAAACTACGCGGTGTCCCGACCTCCCACGAGACAGCGGAATTGGCCATGAAGTGTGGAATTCCGCTTATCGACACCGAAAACACCTGGACGACCGATGTGGCGATCGACGGGGCTGACCAAGTGGACCCACACTTCAACCTGATCAAAGGGGGCGGAGGCGCTTTGCTCAAAGAAAAAATCGTTGCGGCATCCGCCAGGCAATTTATCGTGTTGGTGGACCATACCAAACGGGTGCCAGTGCTCGGTCACTCGTTTCCCCTTCCGGTCGAGGTGATTCCCTTTGGCTGGGGAAACACGGCTCGTGCCATCGAAACCCTCACGAAGAGTCACGTGGTACTGCGACAACGGAACGGCGCTCCGTACGAGACAGAAGCAGGACATTTCATCGTAGATGTGCACCTCGCACGGATCGACAACCCGCGCGAGCTCGAAATTCACCTCAATGAGATTCCCGGCGTTGTTGAAACGGGACTGTTTGTTGGTCGGACCGATTTATTGATCGTCGGCACACCGCAGGGAGTCGAGACGCACCGAGCCGTGAGGACATGAGTGAGCCCATCAGCAGACGAGACTCGCTTCGATCCATCGTGCGGCGTGCACGGTCTCTGCTGGCGATTCCTGCATTGAATGCCTTTGGCCTTGTTCTTCCCTCATCACCAACCACGCTCATCACCGAACGACCGAAAGGTGAAGATATGAAGCATGTTTCTCCATCGCAGGCTGTCGATCCATATCGGCTTCCTCGGCACGTCGTGCCAACCCGGTACGACCTTCAACTTGAGCCGAATTTCAAGACGGCAACGTTCTTCGGAGAAGAAACGGTCACGGTGACGATCACGCAGCCAACCGCTGAGATTCTGCTCAATGCCGCCGAACTTACCATCCGAGCTGCTTCGCTTCGGGCAACGGATGGAACCAGTTACACCGCCACGACGATCGAACTCGACGATACGTTACAACGCTGCAGGCTTGCCTTCGCGACCTCTCTTACGCCGGGGACGTGGACCCTTCGACTGACTTTCGCCGGCGTCTTGAACGATAAACTCCGGGGATTCTACCGGAGCACGTATAGGGACCGGACGGGCACGACCCATTCGATCGCGGCCACGCAATTTGAAGCCACCGACGCGCGCCGCGCCTTTCCCTGCTGGGATGAACCGGATTTTAAGGCTGTGTTTGCCGCTACCTTAATCGTTGATCCATCGCTCACCGCGGTCTCCAATACTCCGATTACCTCCGCGAGCGTCGAGAACGGGAAGAAGATTGTCCGATTCTCAGACACGATCAGAATGTCCACCTACCTTGTGGCCTTCATCGTTGGAACCCTCGAATCGACCGATCCAACGATGGTTGGTCAGACTCCGATCCGCCTTTGGGCGATCCCAGGGAAAACCCACCTCGCACACTTCGGACAGGACATTGCGGCAGCTTCGCTCTCATTCTTCGAACGGTACTATGACATTCCATATCCTGGCCGCAAACTCGACCTTCTCGCCATTCCGGATTTCGCGTCGGGCGCGATGGAGAATCTTGGGGCGATCACGTTTCGAGAGACGGCGCTCCTTGTAGATCAACGCGCTGCCACCCATGCAGAGCTGGAGCGGGTCGCCGACGTTGTCGCCCATGAGAACGCCCATATGTGGTTCGGCGACCTCGTGACCATGTCCTGGTGGAACGGATTGTGGCTCAATGAAGCCTTTGCCACCTTCATGGAAATGTTGGCGGTCGACGCCTGGAAACCGGAATGGAAACGCTGGGAGTCGTTCAGCATGTCACGTGCCGCAGCCTTCTCGGTCGACGGGCTTCAGAACACGAGACCGATTGAATATCCGGTTCGCGCTCCGAAAGACGCGGAGGCGATGTTCGATGTGTTGACGTATGAAAAGGGGGCTTCGGTGTTGCGAATGCTGGAGCAGCACATCGGCCCAACGGTGTTCCGGAACGGAGTGCGTGATTACTTGCGAACGCACGCCTACGGCAACGCCGATACGAAAGACCTCTGGATCTCACTGGGCCAAGTGGCGAAACAACCGGTGCCGGAATTAATGGAGGGATGGATTTTCCAGCCCGGTTTTCCACTTGTCACCGCCAGCGTCAATCAGTCGTCTGAGCTGGTTTTGACCCAACAACGTTTCAATTACCTCGATGATGGGCAGTCACAACACGCGCGAGGACAGCGGTGGCATATTCCGGTTCAAATGCGAGTCGTCATTGGAGACAAACCCACCACCTCACGCCTGCTCTTGGAAGAGACAGAAGCACGATTCCCCGTGCCGAGCGAGTTCGATTCTCTGTTCCTCAACGAGGGTGGACATGGGTTCTACCGAGTCCGTTACGCGCCCGATCTCTTGGCTCGCCTCTTGAAAACCGGGCTCGACAAACTGGCTGCTGTGGAACGGTTTGCGCTGATCAACGATGCATGGGCCATTACCATCGCCGGACTCATGCCGATCACCGAGTATCTCGACCTCGCGGCGCAGTTCGCGACCGACCGCGACAAGAACGTGTGGGCCCTCATGTTAAACTCCTTCGCATTTTTGAACCGTCTCATCGATTCGGACGTACGGCCGGCGTTGGAATCCCTGGTACGGCAACGAGTGAGCCCCGCCGTTATGGACATCGGCTGGACGCCGAAACGAGGAGAATCCGAACTCACTGGACAACTACGAAGCGAATTGATCACGGCGCTCGGGAAACTCGGAAACGATCCGCTGACCCAGCAGCGCGCGGCAGAACTCTATGCTGCGTTCAAAACAAACCCGGCGGCGATCCACCCTGATCTGGTCCCCGCCGTCGTGTCGACTCTGGCATTTACGGGTGACCAAGCCCGTTACGAGGAATTTACTGAACGGTTCCGTACTGCCTCGACCCCGCAAGAAGAGCGCCGCTACCTGTTTTCGCTGGCAGAGTTCCGACACAAGCCGTTGTTGGAGCAGACGCTGGCGCGCACGCTGAACGGGGAAACTCGAACTCAGGATGCTCCGTTCCTGATCAGCGCCGTCATGGGCAACGTCCACGGACGCGAGCTGGCATGGGCCTTCGTCAAAAACAATTGGGATCAGATGGATCGGCTCTTTCCGAAACAAGGCCTGCGTCGCATGTGCGGCGGCATCGCTGCATTGACAACACCGGAACTTGAACGAGATGTCCATGCGTTCTTCACGTCCCGCAAGATCGATCTGGGCGGAAAAACGCTGGACCAGTACCTGGAACAGTTAAGGATCGCGGTGAACATGCAGGAGCGAGATAGAAAGCAGCTGTATGACTATCTGCTCGCATTCGCCGATCGGGCAGCAGGAGCACGATTGTGACCAATCAGATTGAGTTTTTGAGATACCCTGGCCGCGATATAACTAGTTTCGGGAAGGACGCCAAGGGGAAATCTATCTCATGACGATAAAAGGAAACATCTTTCACGTCGTCCCTTACTGACCCGTCAGACCTCTCCTGCGCAAATCCCATCAAATGGCACGACAGAATTGAATGAAGCTTGTAAGAAGCCGCATTGCCTCTGCTATCTTCAGCTCTTATATTTTACATCCTTCAGCCATTCCTAGGATCGACGTTTATGTGGTGCTACCGTCGCTCCAGAATCACCACACTTCTTGGTCAGCTGCTGGTTGTATTTGCTATCCCACTCACTGGATGCGGTGGTGGAAGCAACTCAGATAACGGCACCACACAGGGCGGGGGGCCGCCACCGTCGGTCAGCCTTAAACTGCAAACCGTTCGGACAGGATTCTCGGCTCTCACCTTCTTGACCGCACCACCGAATGACAACGCACGCCTCTTCGTGGTCGAGCAAGCAGGGCGGATTCAGATTCTCGATCGGATGACCGGAACTCCCAATCCAACCCCGTTCATCGATTTCACTTTAATGGCCCCCTCGCCAATCTCCAGCGGGGGTGAACGAGGCCTGTTAGGATTGGCCTTTGATCCCAGCTACAACGCAAACAAGCAGTTCTACGTCTTCTACACCGACCAGTCCGGCAATCCGACTGTCGCTCGGTACATGCGAAACGCTCTGAATCCTGATCTGGCCGATCAGTCGACCGGTGTGGTGATCGTGTCCGTCTCCCATCCTATTAATACGAGCAACCACAACGGCGGGATGCTTGCGTTTGGACCGGATGGTTGTCTATATGCCTCAGTCGGCGATGGTGGCACTGGGGGCGCGCCGGCCCAGATTACCGGCTCGTTGCTCGGGAAGATCCTGCGGTTGAACCCCAATGCCCCTAGACCGCCAGCAGCCTGTACGAACTCTGGGCCGAACCCCTTTGGAAACGAAGTCTGGAGCTATGGACTTCGAAATCTCTTTCGATTTTCGTTCGATCGTGGAACGAAGAATCTTTTTATCGCAGACGTGGGAGAAAGCACAGAAGAGGAAATCGATATTGCGACCGGGCTTCTGGCTGGAGCAGGAGTGAATTATGGATGGAACATTATGGAGGGATTTCTGTGCTTTCCGAGCCTTTCACCCTGCCCACCACCAGCTGGTCTAACGTTACCAGTACTTGAGTATGATCACAGTCAAGGCTGCGCCATTATAGGCGGTTACGTATATCGAGGATCGGTTATTCCCGCGCTCCCGGGAACCTATTTCTACGGTGACCTCTGTTCCGGGTTTGTCCGAAGCTTTCGTTTCGTCGGTGGACAGGTTACTGAACAAAATGAGTGGCCGCTTCTTGCTCCCGGCGGCAGCATTACGAGCTTCGGCGAGGATGCTCAGGGGGAACTTTACATCCTGACGTCGCAAGGAAGCTTGTTTCGGATAGTCCCCAACTGATCATCGAGCGATTGGTTGCCGTAGCACAGAAGCTCTCGAATGGACAGCAGGGGAAGCGCTCGCGAGATGGTTGAGAAAACCCGCTAAAACTCCTATTCGTGTCTCAGCACCGCCAGAGGACGTTGGCCCAACAAACGGTAGGTGCTAAGAAACCCAACGGCCAAGGTCAAGAGGACAGTTAAGCTGATATCAATTAGCAGAACGCTCGGCTGGAGGCTCCATGCGAGTTCGAAGAAATAGGTCAGCACCGCCCACGTCAGCAGACTCCCGAGCAAGATACCGATGAGACCAGCAACTCCTCCCAACAGCGCATATTCCGCGGCGAAGGACCGTGCAACGAGACCGCGCGTTGCGCCCAATGCCTTTAGGATCACCGATTCATACAGGCGCCGGTAGCGTGTCGCAGCGAGAGCTGCCGCCATGACCAATCCACCGGCCAATACACAAAACGATGCGACGGCGCGAATCGCCAACGAGAGCCGATCAAGGACGCGGGCAAAGTTTTGGAGGACATCGCCGACATGAATGGCACTGACGTTCGGAAACGATGCCACGACCGCCTGTTGAATCGGCACTTCTTCCTCGGACGGCACGCGCAGCGTTGCCACATAGGTGACCGGAGCGCCATCGAGCGATCCCGGTGAGAGAATCATGTAGAAATTGGTCGAGAAGTTTCCCCATTCAACCTTCCGAATACTCCGCACCTCTGCCGAGACGATAGCGCCCTGAATGTCGAGGTCGACCGTGGAACCGACATCCAAGCCCAGATGTTTCGCCGCTTCTTCTTCGACTGACAGCTGCGGTTTTGCAAAGGCCTCTCCCTGCTTCCACCATTCGCCTTTCACAATTGTGTTGTCCTTCGGAACCTGATCTAGAAAGGTCAGGACGTATTCGCGCGCGGCGTACCAGTTCTTTCGTTGCTCTTGCTTGTCAGTCTCCTTCTTCTCTTCCTGTTCACTCTCTGAGTCTATTTTTATTGTTTCCCCGTTGATCGCGTGGAGTCGAGACCGAACCAACGGTGTGAGGTCTGGCTTCCTCCCGGGAAGCTGCTGGTGGACGATCTGCACGAACCTATCCGCCTGATCAGGCTGGATGTCGATGAAAAAGAACGTGGGTGCATCACTCGGTCGACTGTCGCCGACCTGCTGAAGCAGCGCATGTTCCACGAGCGACACAGTTGCGATTGCCATCACTCCGATTCCGATCGCCACCATGATTCCGACGGCCTGGCCACCTGGTCGAGCAACATTGCTGAGTGCCTGCCGAAGGCTCAACGACTTCGGTATGGGCAGCAGCCGAAGTCCGAACACCAGGAGTTTGGCCGACAGAGCGAGAAATACAACGGCCAAGATGAGCGCACCGACAAACAGGAGGCCAATACGCCATGATTCTGCCTGCCAGACCGAGAGACCTACTAATCCCACGACGAAACCACACGCCGTAAAAAGTTTCAGCCGATCGCACAATCCCCATCGCGCCTGCCACTGGCGTGGTGTCGTGAGATCATCAACTTGCATCGGCTCGACATCACGTCGAAGAATTGCAGCAGGCTTCATGTTTCTGATCGTCAGCAAAGGCCACAGCGCAAAGAGCAACGTCGACAAGAGTCCCAGTGCCACTCCCTTCACCACAGGCCATAGGGAAGACACCGACAGCTCCGGCGAGAATCCCAATTGGTCCAGGAGATCGGAGGCGAACAGGTTCGTCACGAGTGTGGGAAGGCCGCGTTGCAGACCGATCCCAATCGCGGCACCGGCAAGGCTGCCGACCAGGCCAAGCCACATCGCTTGCAGCGCATAGGCTTTGATCACCGTTGCGGAATCCGCCCCTGCCGTCTTGAGGATAGCGATCGTCTGCAGTTTCTCCCGCAGAAACGCATGAATAGACGTCGCGACGCCTAGCCCTCCGATAAACAACGCTGTCAGGCCGATCAATCCGAGATACCGTGTGAGCTGTTGGAGATACTGCTTGAGCTGAGGTTGGGCGTCCTGATAGCCAGACACGCGTACAGAATCCGTGGCCAATCGACCCCGTAGTTCAGGTATAAGCGAACTCGTCGAGAGATTCGCAGGAAGTGTGAGGAGGTACCGCTCACGAACCCGACTGCCGGGCTTGATCAGCTCAGCGGCACTCAAGCCATCCCGCGAGATCAGCACGCGCGGCCCTAGGCTGAAAGCGTTGGCCATCCGATCCGGCTCAGTTCGAACGATACCTGTGATCACGAACAGAGCTTGCCCAATTTTGAGACGTTCGCCGACAGAGAGACCCATGCGAATGAGCAAGGATTTCTGTACCACCGCTCCGAAACAGGGAGTCCCCCCGCATCGGCGGATGTCGGGATGTAGCAATGTATCGAGGGATTCAGTTGGTTCAAGCCGTATCGTTCCATACAAGGGATAGGCCTGTTCCACTGCCTTTAATTCAGCAATCTGTGTCGCTGACACACCTGATCCACCCTGATCTACCCGCGCGGCCATCGCGATGAGTTCGCTCACGTGAGTAGTCGTGATGCCCCGTGTCGTGAGAGAGGTCAACACGTCCTGCCCTTTTGCCGAAAGCGGATGAGATAGACGCATTTCCAAATCACCGCCGAGTAGTCCGCGCGCTTCACGCATCACGGCTCGCTCCACATTGGCAGCGAATAGTGACACGGCTACCAATGTGCCGACACCAACGGCGATGCAGACGAAAAAATACAGAAAATGTTGCCAGCCCCCCCTGGTTTCTCGCCACGCCATGGCGAACAGAAACTTATTCACGAGGGGGACTCTCCCGAGGAAACCGTCTCGTCGGTTTCCTCGTCGGATTCGATGCGGCCATCCCGCAACGTGATCACGCGCTGCATGAGCGAGGCAACATCTCGCTCGTGCGTAACCAACACCAGCGTTGTGCCGTAGTCACGATGGAGGTCGAGTAAGAGCCCGATGATGTGTCGACCAGTACCCGAATCAAGATTGCCGGTCGGTTCATCGGCCAGCAGGATTGGAGGTCGACAGGCGAACGCTCTGGCCACCGCGACCCGCTGTTGCTCACCTCCGGACAATTGCACCGGATAATGGTGAAGACGGTCCTGCAAGCCAACTGCGTCCAGGAGATCGCTAGCGCGCCTCTTCACTGAAGAAACTCCGGTCAACTCAAGTGGGACCATGACATTTTCGAGCGCGGTTAAGGTTGGGATGAGGTGGAACGATTGAAAGATATACCCAATCATTTTTCGTCGGTACCGCGCGAGCGCACTCTCCGACAAAGTGGTGATATCCACTCCGTCGAGCACGACGGAGCCAGAGGTCGGACGGTCTAATCCAGCCATCAGACCCAAAAGAGTCGACTTTCCGCTGCCGGACGGCCCCACGATCGCGACCATTTGTTTCGATGGAATAACGAGGTCGATCTGATCAAGAATCGTGACCGCCCGTCCACCGGCGGCCAACCGCATCGACAACCCCTTTAAGACGATCATGGCAAGAATTCCTCACGATACTCGAGCGAACCCGACCGTATTATACTGTACTCCTATGCCAGACCCCGCACCTTTGCGCAGGTTCTTAGTCAGCCTGACAGGACTGTGGTCTTTGCTGGTGATACTCGCCCCAATACCCACGGTCTCGTTACCGCCGCCTTCGCATGCCTCAACGACGTCCTCGACCAACGGTGTGACGTCATCCGTCGAGCAGCCGCGAATCGTCGCGTTTGGTGACAGCCTGACGGCCGGCCTGGGAGTCGGACCTGCGGAATCTTACCCCGCGCAGCTGCAACGACGACTTGATGAGTTGGGCTATCACTATCGCGTGGTCAACGCGGGAGTCAGTGGAGAAACCACGGCGGGAGGAGCCCGGCGTGTGGCCTGGGTGCTCAAGAGCCGGCCCGTCATCGTCATCCTGGAACTTGGAGCCAATGACGGGTTACGCGGACTCAACCCCGAGCAAACGCAGGCGAACCTGGAACACATCATTCAGCAGCTCCAGGAGGCCAAGGTCACGGTCGTGTTGGCCGGCATGAAGCTACCGCCTAACTACGGTGCCGAGTACACCAGAGCCTTTGAATCGATCTATCCTACTTTGGCTCGACGGTATCATCTCGAACTGATTCCGTTTTTCCTCGACGGAGTAGCCGGATCGATCAAACTGAATCAAGCCGATGGAATACACCCTACCGCGGAAGGCTATCGCATTATTGTTGGGAAGATCCTGGAAACGGTACAACCCCTGCTGAAGCAGTGAAGGAGGTCCGCCGCGATGATGGGGACCGTGAAAAACACGGACACCAGGCCTTCTAAGAGGATCAAGGGGCCTGGTGTCCGCTACTCTCGGAAAGAGCGGTTAGCTCTTTTTCAAAAACGTGTCGTAGACACCGTAGGCGAGAATGACTCCGATCAGCGTGTAATACATATAGCTAATTCCGGAATAATCCGGCCCACCTTCGCCTTTCGGTTCGTTGGCCAGTGCCAGGGAGACGCCGACCAGTAGCACAGAGCCCGCGAGCGTACCAAATCGTGCAACCATCTTTCTCATACCTATCCTCCTCGAATCGGATAACATAAAAGTGGGCGGCATTGTACTGAAGTTGGCTTTCGAGACGCAAGAGGGTTTGAATGCAAACGGACCGATGGTAGCTGTAAGGGATGCGTTATTGAGAGGGGCCGGACTTTGTGAGGGTCCTCAGGGCCGTGGCCACTTCTCTGAACGATGCGGCGAGTTTCTCGAGCTGAGTCCCTTTTGAGAGCATGTCTCCTGCAATCGACTTGAGCTGGTTGTCATACCCACCGACTTCGGTCGCAAGATCCGCGACTCTTGCCAATGTGCTCTTATAGGTTGCAAGTTCCTGCATGGCCTCTTGGTGGGCGACCTGAGCCGTCTTGACCTCTGCCATGGATGCCTGAAGTTGGTGGGTCAGCCGTCCGACATAGGCTTCCCGGTCTCGGATGTCGGACTCCAAACTCAACTGAATTTCCTCTCCTTCCCGGCGACGTTCGTCAAGATTTCTGATGGCATGCGCCCAGGCAGCCACCTCGCCGCTCAGTTTGGAGGAATCGGGCAAGGGTTGACCTCGTTCCACGGCTTTCATGGCTGGTTGCAACCATTCGATGAAGGCCATCACCTCACTCAGTTTCAGATCGCCCATGGCAGAACCCCCTGCGGCCACGGATCCGTTCCCGTTCGGCGGGCTTGCTGCAGGCTGTACGGTGGGAGCTGTCCTTGCTTTCCGACTGGTGCGTGGCTGAGCCCATCGATGGTATTCCAGCAACACCGCGATGCAATGGCGGCACATGGGTTCTTCCGGCAACGCGCAACTGCATTTCGACACCAGGTGCCCATCCTTCAGCCGGATCGTTTGTTCGTACAATCCCGAGCTGCCGATTACTGCCGAGGAGATCTGTGATTCATCCGCTTCAACGATGCGGACTCGATTTTCCGTGACGTATTGGTTCCCGATTTGGAAAGCACCCCGATCCACAACTGACTGAATCATAGGGGGGTCGAGGAGGCTGAGTCGCTCCGCTGAGCAGGGAATCTTGTTTCGCATCCGTTACAGTCCCACGTTTGAAAGGACCCGTATGATGTTCCGGGGTAGTCTGGAACGGACTGACCCAACTGTCAAGCGTTCGCCCGGTTCTGGCAGGTGCAGACCTGCTGATCGAAGGACGGTCTAATGGCTAAGGCCTAGATGGGCGGAACCATGGAAGCGTTTCATATTGAAGACGTCGTAAATCGGCGCCTTTGCTCCTAAATTCTCAGGTGGGTGCCATCACAAAACGGTGGCTTCTTTGTATGCTTACAGCCGCAGAACGCCACCCGTTTCTTTTCGTCAAAGGTGACCTCGATCGGAGCGAAATCCGTTCCCGTATGGGATCCGTCACAGAAGGGTTGTGTTTTAGATCGGCCGCAACGACACCAATAGATCGTCCCAGGTCCAACCTCCAACACATAGGGATTGCCTTGCGCAATGATGAGCTGATCAGCCATGTTGTCCCCTCGTTGTTTCTTACACCAGTTGCCTGAGTAACAGAACCTATCGACAGCGGCGTGGCGGCCCTTGAACTCCGATAGGTGTCAGCCAGATATAATCTGCAATTTTGTCCCGAATCACTTCCTCCAACTCCGAGACCCGGTTTCTCTCAAAGGACATCATATAAATACTCAGCTGGCGGACAGGCCAACCAGCTCTACGGGTCACTCGATTCGGCACCGGAAGCTGGTATTGAATGTGACCCCCGCCTGTGTAGCTCACTACTGGGCCCGCCAAAGGATCCTGAGCAGAGCGAATGGTTGCTAGCCGTTCCACTATCGTCTTAGCCATGCCTTCATCACGCACCATCGAGGCCTCATACATCGACTGATAGAGGCTCTCCCCTCCCCCATGACATTGTTGGAGTTGCGTGATTATCCGCTCGCGATACAACGGCTCATCGACAATCGTTTCATCCTGCATCCCCCATTGGGCCATCTCAGGATCGGACCTCGCCGCCACGAGTCCTTTCTTCATGACCATTTTCACTAAACCTTTTGGAGGATTCAGCGCCACAAGCGAGAGCTGCCGATCCTTCGCAAGCTGAACCAGGGGCTCGTAGTCTTCGAATGGCCCTCCCCAATTCTGGAGCCAGTGACTTTGTTCGATGAATACAGATCGGTCGCGTTCCTGCCCTGAGGTATACCGATCGAGAGCCGGTTGACCATCCCAGCCGAACATTTCCATGGCCAGGCCCGGCTTCCGTCCCCGCTCAATGAGCCCCCTCATAACTTGGAGAGCTGCCTCGATGTGGTACCGGTTGTGGTGCTCTTCCCCCAGATAAACGACATCTTGCAGAGCCAACTCCCTCATCACATCATCCATTCGAATCACCTGGCCACTGACAGCGTTGATGACCTGCCATTCATGGAATCGCTCTCGGTTTTGGACGAATTGAGAAGACGCCGGTTCGCCGGCGGTGCAAGCCGCGATGCTCATGAGAGCCACCCCCAGCAGGACAGAACTTCTGTGAAGCCGATCGAAGAGACGACGTCCTTCAGATTGACCCTGAGCCATAGGCCTTACCTAACACAGCTCCCTGGGACCGGCAAGCAGACAACCTTGACGCTCTGAGAGCAGCCCGTTATGCTACCTCGCTCTGCCGATCACCAGCAGGAAGTGTTGTGCAGCTCTCGTCCATTTTACGGTGGCATGACCTCGCACGCCCAAGTCCTGGCAGATTTTCGATCGCAAATCACCAGGCTCCTGCAAGAGCGAGACGCCCAATGGCAAGCGTCGCGCCGCCTCGTCGGTGTCGATCGTCTCGGCGCCACCCTGAAACGGCTGCTCGAAGAGGCACGCCGCGTCGAGATTCCAATTCCCGTCCGCGACGCCATTGAAGTCGCGCTCAAGCAGGGTGAGGCAGCTACGCTCCAAGAGTTGATCGGGCCTCGACTCAAGGAACTAACGGGACTCCCCCCGACCAAGGCCGTTCGCGCACTCTGCGTCTGGTTTGACCTGGTCGAAAGTCCGACATCGCAATGGCCTCTGCCGCTGTTGTCACATGAAACGGTCTCGACGTTCATCCAACAGCATGACAATCCCTTTGATTTATTGCTCAAGGCAGATATGGCCTCGCTGTTGGACATCGGAGCGGGAGACCTTTTCTTTGCCAGTGAACTCGCCGATCAGTACATGCCGCGCTTTCAGCAACAAGGCCGCCAGTTGACGCTCCATTGTCTCGATCGACTTCTTCCTGATTCGAAACTCGGCGGACCTTTGCATCCCGGACGCCAGCGACTGGATGCGCTTCGGACAAAACCAGGCCTCTCGTTTCAATTCTTTCGTGACCAAGACATGTTTGCTTCAGAAGAACTGATACGTGCGGGACGGATGGCGCCACGCTATACCATCGTCACCTGTTGGGCACCAGCCACTCCCACGTTTGCCTATGAACCCACGAGACTGTCTGTCGATGTGATTACGGGCGAGCTCCGTCGCACAAAAGGCTCGTTCCGTCAAACGCGCTTCGAAGGCGAAACAGCCCTTGAAGTTCAACACGGCGACCGAGCTCTGTTGTTTCCACCATGGAAGTTTGAGATCAGGGGCCCGCTCGCATTGCTGGATCTTATGTCCCGCCTGGGCGTACTGTGTATTCTAGGAGCCGTTGACAACCAAGTGTTTTGGGAACTCCTCGCTCAGCTCCTCGAGGATGAACGGTATCGACCGCACGATCTTCCATTCACCGTGCAGACGATTCCAAATGTGTTCGGTGAGGCCTTCAATCGACTGGGAAGCCTCGAAGTCGGCGACACACTGAATCTGACTGATGTGGGACCAATCCGAGCACAATTGCCACGTGTGTTGCCGATTCGATCGGGAGCGATGGGGCCCTACTGCTTTTCCTCAATCCAGATTCGTCGGGGAGCGGTTTTCCCCAATGTTCCAGCCAGTAGTACAGCTCGACGATTCCGCGATATGGTGGAGGAAACCACTCCGTGGTTCCTTTGCCTCGTGCCGGAACGTCCGTGAGGCGGAATAACCCCGCGCTTTCATTCGACAGCACCGCAACCAATCCGAACACCGATAACGACAGAAAACCGCTGAAAAATTGACCGTCTATCGACCCTTTGTTAGACTTCGACAGTGTCCATCCACACATCATTTCTAAACCACCCCAACCCCTAAACTCACCATGACATCGGGGCATAGGATCCGAGCCATCCAGGATAATATCGCGTGCGTCATCAAGGGAAAACCGCACGTCATTGAAATGGCGGTAGTCTGCCTTCTGGCGCGAGGTCATCTGCTCCTGGAGGATGTTCCCGGCGTCGGCAAGACCACGCTCGCACACAGTCTGGCCCGTTCACTCGACTGCTCCTTCAAACGCATTCAGTTCACCAGCGACCTCCTGCCGTCGGATATCGTAGGTGTATCGATCTTCAATCGGCAAAAACAGGGGTTCGAATTCATGCCTGGCCCCATCTTCGCAAATGTCGTCTTGGCGGATGAGATCAATCGAACGACGCCGAAGACGCAGAGCAGCCTCTTAGAGGCGATGAGTGAAGCGCAAATTTCCGTCGACAACCAGACCTATCCCTTGCGCCAACCGTTCATGGTCATCGCGACACAAAACCCGGCTGAATTCCATGGAACGTTTCCCTTACCGGAATCTCAACTCGATCGATTCCTGATGCGTCTGCGTATCGGCTACCCCGCGGCAGAAGAGGAACGCAAGGTGCTCGACCGTCCCCATTCGCTCCACCCGGCGGAACATTTACAGCCTGTGGCGGCAGTTTCAGATGTCCTCGAACTTCAGGCGCGCGTCGAACAAGTTCACATCGAAGAGAGCCTGATGGACTACCTACTTGCCATTGTGCACGCCACCCGTCAGAGTGAATTCCTCGCATTGGGTGTCAGCACAAGAGGCGCGGTAGCGCTCAGCACGAGCGCCAAAGCCTTAGCACTCGTTCGTGGCCGAGACTATTGTCTCCCAGAGGACATGAAAGAGTTGGCCCCCGCTGTTCTCTCCCATCGCATCATGGTGAATCGAACCCACAGCATGCGGGCGCAGAATTTTGAACAGGCTGAACAGATCGTGTCGGATATCGTGGACACGGTTCCCGTTCCCGTATAAACACCACGAATCCTGAATGGAACACCCACCATGAAGATATTGGTGGACCACTTAGCCTCGTTCCTTCGCTGGCTCCTGAACCGGCTGTCTGTTCGTCGCTCGATTCGCCTTACATCAGAAGGGACTCGCTTCCTCCTCTTCACCCTTGGAATCGGGATTGCCGCCATCAATACCGGCAATAATCTCTTCTACTTGCTGCTGGCGATGATGTTGAGCCTCATCGTGATTTCTGGGCTCCTGTCCGAATACAGTCTTCGACGCCTGGAGTTTCGTCGACATTTTCCCGATCTGATCACTGCCCAAGACCCGACGACGGTTACTCTCTCGGTGACCAATCGCAATGGTCACATTCCCAGTTTTTCTCTCCATCTGCTTGATATTGTCGACGGCATTGATATCGATCGCGGCATGTGGATTCGTCACCTCCCTGCTCGGCAAGCAGTCCTGCTCTCATATTCGCTCGTGGCTGCCAAACGAGGCTGGCTCAAGCTCGACGGCCTTCGAGTTCAGACCTTGTTTCCGTTCGGTCTCTTTCTCAAGCGGGCGCTGTTTCGTATGCCGTCGCAGCTTCTCGTCGGGCCTCAGATCAAACCGATGGCTGTCCGATTCGTGGACGAACTGGTTTCGCAAGGCCAGGGACACTCGTTCCCGCGGCACGGCCATGGAACGGAACTTCATAACCTTCGTCTCTACCAGCCAGGGGATGACTCCCGGACCATTCATTGGATGTCCACAGCCCGCACTTCTCAGCTGATCGTCCGTGAGACCGAAACCGATGACCAGCGGCGCCTCACAGTTGCATTATCGACCACGGCGCCTCGCCAGAATGACGCGTTGTTTGAACGAGCCGTCATCTTGGTCGCATCACTTCTATGGGAACTGTCTCAACGATCGTACTTCGTTCGACTGGTGGTCGGGACAGCGGACTCCGGCTTTGGAGCAGGCACTGCGCACTTCGGAACGATCCTGCGTTTGCTGGCTTTATGTCAACGCCGGAACCCGAATGACAAGGAGACACCGTGTTATTGTCATGACGGCCAAGACGGGTATCTACTGGCTGTCATCCCGTGGTCCGACCCCACAGCATCTGCGGCATGGGCAGACGCAGATCGACTGCTCGATGAAACGCAGCTAGAAGAGCTCACCCATGGCCATTGACCAAACCTTCCGATTCAGCTCCCTGCTGCTGGCTGCCTCGGCCTTTACTGGTCTGGTATTGGCGCACGCGGTCCCGCTGTGGCTAGCCGTCCTGACAGGCATCATCTTGAGCCTCACGCTGCTGCAGACTGCGGGCGTGATGGCACATCGAATCATAGCGGCAGGGACTATGGTGCGATCGGTGATCTGGAATCTCGTTCTAATCGCGGCGTTCATCGGTTTTATCCTGGACCTCTTCCTCATCTCGCGGGAACTCCTCCCGGCCGGCATCCACTTTCTGGTGATTCTCCTCACCATCAAGCTGGCCTCACTCCGCGAGCGGCGCGACTTTCGTCATCTGTATGCCATCAGTCTGATGGCCATTTTAGCTTCCGCCGCCTTGACGACCGATGTCTGGTACGTCCCGATCTTTCTGCTCTATCTCCTGGCCGCCGTCTGGACGCTCTTGCTCCACCACCTCACCGATAATGCTCGTCAGGCTGATACATCTAGGAGCGCTGTCGCTCTCAGCCATCGAATAACCAGCAGATTTTTCTGGCTCACAAATGGTATTGCCCTGACCACGTTCGGTATGACGCTCCTCATCTTCTTTATCATGCCCCGCGTCGGCACGGGATGGGTGCAAAAATCCCAGAACGCAGGGCTTCGCGCGACAGGATTCTCTGATCGAGTCGATTTGGGCACGATCGGCTCGATCAAGCAAGATCCGAGCATCGTGATGCGTGTGGAGCTGCCGGATCAGGCGACGGATCGACACGAAGCTCTCTACCTCCGGGGCACTGCGTACAATTATTATGACGGCCGCGCATGGAACTCGAATCCCGTGTATCGCCGTTCGCTGGCTATGTCGACGGAAGGGACATTTGTCGTCCGGTCAGGAGGGATCCGGTCATATGGGCATTCGTCACTACCATTGCGACAGGACATTCTCCTGGAAGCGCTCGACACCTCCGTCTTGTTTGCCGCACCAATTGCCGAGTCAATTAGTGGAGAATTTCCTGCTGTTCAAGCCGATACCATGGGCGGACTTCACTTGCCGTTTCCATCGACGTCACGCATCCGATATTCCGTCACCTCGCAACCGCGTCAGATGACGCCGGATGAACAATCGGCTCCTGTGCTGGATTATCCGGAAGCCATTCGCCGCCACTATCTTCAAGTGCCAAAGATTTCAGACCAGGTGGGCGAATTAGCGCAAGACATTGTGCGCAAAGCCACAGGCCCGTACGAAAAGGCGCTCGCAATTCAGGAACATCTTACCCAAAACTATCGATACAGTCTGGACGTCGAGACGTCCACCATCGAACATCCCGTCGAGGATTTCCTCTTCGTCCGAAAAACTGGATATTGTGAGCACTATGCGACTGCCATGGTGATCCTCCTCAGATCCGTAGGCATCCCGGCGCGATTGGTAACGGGATTTCTCGCAACGGAATGGAACGAGTACGGTGGATACTACACGGTCCGTCAACAAGATGCTCATGCCTGGGTGGAAGTGTTTTTTCCTCGTTCAGGCTGGATTACCATGGATCCCACGCCAACGGTTGGCACCTCTATGGCCGGATCTCGGGGAGAGATTCTGCGAAGGCTGGGCGAGTCGTTTCGATTGTACTGGGATCGACTATTCGTTCGGTACAGCGCGGCAGATCAACTGACGTTGGTCTATGGAATCCGACAAAGCAGCGATATCCTTCGCGATCACATCAGCACCATGTTCTCCAGCTTCTTGTCCCCTTTGACTCATCTAGTTGCTACACTTACACCCAACGCGCGAGCGTCTCAGCAAGGGGCCTTATGGTTCTTAGGCGGCTCAGCTCTTTTTGGTCTTGTAGTCCTCGCAACATTGATCTGGAGGAAAACGCAGTGGAAAGCAGCCGCTCAGAACGGCGGTGCGCGTCATCACCGAGCCATCGTGGGGCTGTATGTCCAAATGAGAAGAGTTGCAGAACGAGAGGGCATCACACGATCCGTTTCCACCACTCCGAAAGAGTTTGTGCAGCAGGTTCATCATCGGTGTGTTACTGCAGGACCGTCGGCGGCGGGATTCATTGAACTGTATTGCCGTGTGCGGTTCGGCCGTCATTTGCTCACGCAACAAGAATTCGCACAAGCGACAGAATACGCTAATTCTTTCCGTCGGATTCTACGAACGAGTTAACGATCTCTTTCCAGCTCTGCCCCACCGCGTGTTCCCTTCGCGCACTGCACCAGCTCGACCCAACGGGAGAAAATTCGTTTCCTCTTACCACCTCGGTTCCTGATTTCCATCGGTTATTCGAGGCTTAAGGAACACGAAACTCTCGCCGTTGGTCAGAATTACAGCAACAGGGGTTAGGAAGGTGACATGGGCTGGAGCGGGAAACGGGATTTGAACCCGCGACCCTCGCCTTGGCAAGGCGATGCTCTACCACTGAGCTATTCCCGCTCACATTTTTACGGAGAGGGACGGGATTCTACTGAGCAAGGGAGGGGCTGTCAAGCAAGCCAACGAGACTGAATTTTTCGCTATTTTTCAGCGTTACAGATTGCCCACATGCTACGAAATAGTAACGCGACGATACTTTTCGTATGTATATGAAATTAAAAGTATTATTGAGAAGCGCACGTCATTCCAGCATATCCGCGATACACCAACTACTCACAGCACTGCTCAGATCACATCTCAACGGAAGCAAGGATTTAAGAACAATTGACATTGATATCAACTGCTTACGATTATAATCCCATCCCCGATCTAGAGGACCTTTATGGTTCGATTATTGCGAAAGTATGCAGCCCATGATGTCCAGAAACAACAACTGTAGTGGCTGTGAAATCTTTGCTTAGTCGACGTCAGTCAGGCCTCATGCGGTTGACGCCTGGACAGCTTTTCAACGAAGGGAGGTGGTCAGGGTTTTTGTTGTGTCTCCGTGAAGAAGAGGTGGGCTGACTGAAGCCCTCAACATTAGGAGGTGTCACTCATGTTTTTATCACGTCGGCAGTTTTTGAAGGCGACAGCGGGGACGGTGGCGGTGGCGGCCTTAGCCGATAAGGCGCTCGCGTTGACCGCGCTGCAGCCGGTGATCGAGGTCGGGAACCCCTTGGGGGACTACCCCGATCGGTCGTGGGAGCGCGTCTACCATGACCAGTATCGGTACGATTCGTCGTTTACGTGGTGTTGTTCGCCCAACGACACGCACGGGTGCCGCGTCCGGGCCTTTGTCCGGAACGGCGTCGTGATGCGGGTGGAGCAGAACTATGACCACCAGACCTATGAAGACCTCTACGGCAACCGCGGGACCTTTGCCCATAACCCGCGCATGTGCCTGAAGGGGTTCACCTTCCATCGGCGGGTGTACGGCCCGTATCGGTTGAAGGGGCCGTTGATGCGTAAGGGCTGGAAGGAGTGGATGGATGCGGGGGCGCCGGAGCTCACGCCGGATGTGAAGCGGAAGTACAAGTTTGACAGCCGCTTCCTGGACGACATGGTCCGCGCGTCCTGGGACACGGCCTTCACCTATGTGGCCAAAGGGTGCATTACCATCGCCACGCGCTACAGCGGCGAGGCGGGTGCCCGACGGCTCCGGGAGCAGGGCTATGCGCCGGAAATGATCGAGATGATGAAGGGCGCGGGGGTCCGCTGCTTCAAGCATCGCGCCGGCATGCCGGTCCTCGGCATCATCGGCAAGATGATGAACACGCGGTTCAATGGTGGCGTGCTGCCGCTGCTGGACTCGTGGATTCGAAAGGTCGATGCGGACAAGGCCCAGGGTGGGAAATACTATTCCAACTATACCTGGCACGGGGACCAGGACCCGTCACACCCCTGGTGGAACGGGACACAGAATTGCGACGTCGATCTTTCCGACATGCGCTTCTCCAAGCTGAACACCAGCTGGGGGAAGAACTTCGTCGAGAACAAGATGCCGGAAGCGCACTGGAAGCTCGAGTCCATCGAGCGCGGCGCCCGCATCGTCGTGATCACGCCGGAATATAACCCGACCGCCTACCGCGCCGACTACTGGATTCCAGTACGGCCGGAGACGGACGCGGCGAACTTCCTCGGCGTCTGCAAGATCATGATCGACGAGAATATGCAGGATATCGATTACATCAAGGGGTACACGGACATGCCGCTGCTAGTCCGGACGGATACCCTCCAGTATCTGGATCCCCGGGATGTGATCGCCGACTACAAGTTCCCGGACTTCTCGAAGACCTACTCAGGGCGGGTGCAGTCGCTGAAGCCGGAGCAGATCGAGCGGCTCGGCGGGATGATGGTCTGGGACCTGAACAAGAAACAGGCCGTCCCGCTCCATCGTGAGCAGGTGGGCTGGCACTTCCAGAATAGCGGAATTGATCCGGGCCTCACGGGCACCTACCGCGTTAAGTTGCTGAATGGACGCGAAGTGGACGTGATGTCGATCTATCAGATGTACTTGGTACATCTCCAGGATTACGACCTGGACACCGTCATCCAGATCTCCCGGTCTCCGAAAGATCTGGTGGTTCGGTATGCCCGTGACTCCGGGACGATCAAGCCGGCGGCCATGCACAATGGCGAAGGCGTCTGTCACTATTTCCACATGACGGAAATGGGACGCGCCGCGGCCTTGATCTCGACCCTCACCGGCAACATCGGAAAGTTTGGGACGGGTTGCCATACCTGGTCGGGCAACTACAAGGCGGGCATCTGGAATGCCACGCCCTGGTCCGGTGCCGGGTTGGCCGTGCACACGGGGGAGGATCCCTTCAACCAGACCCTCGATCCGAATGCGCATGGCAAGGAGATCAAGACCAAGAGCTACTACTACGGCGAGGAAGTGGGCTACTGGAACCATGGGGACACGGCCCTCATCGTCAACACGCCGAAGTACGGCCGCAAAGTATTCACGGGCAAGACCCACATGCCGAGCCCGAGCAAGGTCCGGTGGGTCACCAACGTGAACATTCTGAACAACTCCAAGCACCACTACGACATGGTGAAGAACGTCGATCCGAACATCGAGATGATCGTCACGCAAGACATCGAGATGACCTCGGACGTGAACCATGCGGACGTGGCGTTTGCGTGCAACAGCTGGATGGAATTCACCTATCCGGAAATGACGGGCACGGTGTCCAATCCGTGGATTCAGATCTGGAAGGGCGGGATTCGGCCGTTGTACGACACACGGAACGATGCCGATACCTTTGCCGGCGTCGCGGTCAAGCTCACGGAGATGACCGGCGATGTTCGGATCCGGCAGGTGTTCCACTTCGTGTACATGAACCGGGTGGATGTGTACGTCCAGCGCGCGCTCGATGCCAGCGCCACGTGCTACGGCTACAGTGCCGACGTGATGCTGAAGTCGGAGAAGGGCTGGATGTGCATGGGTCGCACCTATCCGCGACATCCGCTCTGGGAAGAGACGAACGAGAGCAAGCCGCAATGGACCCGGTGCGGACGCATCGAAACCTATCGCGTCGAGCCGGAAGCCATCGAGTACGGCGAAAACTTTGTCGTCCATCGGGAAGGCCCGGAGTGTACGCCCTACCTCCCGAACGCCATCATGTCGACGAACCCCTTCGTGCGACCGGATGACTACGGGATTCCGATCACGGCCCAGCACCACGACGACAAGCATGTCCGGAACATCAAGCTGCCATGGGCAGACATCAAGCGGAATGCGAATCCGTTGTGGGAGAAGGGGTACCAGTTCTACTGCGTCACCCCGAAGACCCGGCACCGGGTGCACAGCCAGTGGTCGGTGAACGACTGGGTGCAGATCTACGAGTCGAACTTCGGCGATCCGTACCGCATGGACAAACGGACGCCGGGCGTCGGCGAGCACCAGTTGCACATCAACCCCCAGGCGGCGAAAGACCGCGGGATCAACGACGGCGACTATTGTTATGTGGACGGCAACCCGGTGGACCGGCCGTACCGCGGCTGGAAACCCTCGGACCCGTTCTACAAGGTGTCGCGCCTGATGATCCGTTGTAAGTACAACCCGGCCTATCCGTACCACGTGACGATGGCGAAACATGCCCCGTACGTGTCGACGGCGAAGTCGGTGAAAGGCCACGAGACCAGGCCGGATGGCCGGGCGATCGCGGTCGATACGGGCTATCAATCGAACTTCCGGTATGGGGCGCAGCAGTCCTTTACGCGGAGCTGGTTGATGCCGATGCACCAGACCGACTCGCTCCCGGGCAAACACGCGATTGCCTGGAAGTTCAAGTGGGGTTATGCCATCGATCACCATGCGGTCAATACGACCCCGAAGGAATGCTTGATCCGCATCAGCAAGGCGGAAGACGGCGGCATCGGGGCGCGGGGGCCGTGGGAACCGGTCCGGACCGGCTTCACCCCCGGGCAGGAGAACGAGTTCATGATCAAGTGGCTCAAAGGCGAACACATCAAGATCAAGGTGTAAGGCCACACGTCATGCAGTTTGACCGAGATGTGCCAACTAATGAGAAGACCCATCACCATCTGATCGTGACCAGAAGGAGGAGACACAATGCCAGAAGTCTATAACTGGCAACTGGGACGGAAGATGCTGTATCCGTATGAGGAGCGGCATCCGAAGTGGCAGTTTGCCTTTGTGTTCAACATCAATCGGTGTTTGGCCTGTCAGACCTGTTCGATGGCGGACAAGTCGACCTGGCTGTTTTCGAAGGGCCAGGAATACATGTGGTGGAACAACGTGGAGACCAAGCCCTACGGGGGGTATCCGCAGTTCTACGACGTGAAGATCACCCAGCTCATCGAGCAGGTGAACCCGGGGGGCCAGGTGTGGAATGTGCGGGTGGGCCGCAAGCACCATGCGCCCTATGGGGTGTTCGAGGGGATGACCATCTTCGACGCGGGGGCCAAGATCGGCCAGGCGGCGATCGGTTACATCCCGACGGACCAGGAATGGCGGTTCGTCAATATCTATGAAGACACGGCGACCTCGATGCGGGCCCTCGTCGAAGGGATCGACAAGTCGGGCTTCAGCAAAGACGAGCCGTGGCGGCTCTCCGGCAGCAGTCTGCCGGAGCATGAGACGTTCTTCTTCTACCTCCAGCGGATCTGCAACCACTGCACGTACCCGGGCTGCCTGGCCGCCTGCCCCCGCAAGGCGATCTATAAGCGGCCGGAGGACGGCATCGTGTTGATCGACCAGAACCGCTGCCGGGGGTACAAGAAGTGCGTGGAACAGTGCCCCTTCAAGAAGCCGATGTACCGGGGCACGACGCGTGTGAGCGAGAAGTGCATCGCGTGCTATCCGCGCATTGAAGGCAAGGACCCCCTGACGGGGGGCGAGCCGATGGAAACGCGCTGTATGGCGGCCTGCGTGGGCAAGATCCGCATGCAGAGCCTGGTGCGCATCGGCGAGGATGGGTTGTGGGCCGAAGATCGGTGGCATCCCCTGTACTACGCGATTCGCGTGGAGCAGGTGGCGCTCCCGCTGTATCCGCAGTGGGGCACCGAGCCCAACGGCTATTACATTCCGCCCCGGCACAGCCCGCGCGGCTATGCCCGGCAGATGTTTGGCCCCGGGGTCGATAGTGCCATCGAGAAGTATCTCGTGCCCAGCCGGGAACTGTTGGCGGTGCTGCAGCTCTGGCGCGCCAGCCAGCAGATCATCTTCCGGTACGACGTCATTCCGGGCCCGAAGGTGTTTGAGACCCAGATTCACGGCAAGCGCTTCGAGATGTACAACGACACCGTGCTGGGCTTCAACAAGTCGGGCAAGGAAGTGGCCCGCATCCAGGTCGAAGAGCCGATCTATGTGCGGCCGGCCGAGCGCGTCAACTGGCTGTAACAGTTAGCTAGTTGTTGCTTCACAGAGGGGCAGGGTTCCGCAAGGGGCCCTGCCCCTTCTGTGTAGAGGGGCGGTCACAGGACCCTCGGGGGCGGCTCCGCCTGCCTCCACACGAAGACGGCACACAGACCGAGCGCAGCGGGGGTTGTTCTATGGCGAGCACGCTCGGTGTGGCTCCGCTTTTTCTGCTTTCTTCCAGTCTTTTGGCTCAGCCTTTACTGCTCCCTTTGCACACTTGACGAGCCTTAGGGGGTCCAGTACAGTGGCCGCAGAAGCTATTCATCAATCACGAGCCGTGGGGACTCCTCAGCGTGACCTCCCGTCAGCAGCCGTCGCTTCCATTTGCAGCACAAGCCATTCCTTTCGACGAATTCCTTGCTTCAGGTAAACTGCCGGACGGCTATCTCACAAGTGAATACGTCGCGCAGCAATTCGTAGAGCGTCTTGTTCATTACATTCTCAGCGTTCCATCAGGAAGTTATACGATGGCTCAGCTGAGTCATCTTTTGGAACAGCTCGATCCCCGGGCGCAGGTGTTTTTTTTCAAACGTCTCAAGGAAACCAGTCCGGATAGCCTGAAGGACTTTGCCCCGCTGTATTATGGCTTTATGAACGAATTTCACTCCCTTCTCTTCACATAACCCTAGAAAATTTTCCTTGTTGGGCGAGCATTCTCATGTATAATTAGGTGATTGATCACCTTGCAAAGGAGTGTCATGAATCCAACTTTACAGCGAGCCGTGACTAGCTTTTACAACCTCGTGTATGAAGCGCAGACATTTGCCACGACGATGGCCCGGATCGATACCGCGGAGCAGGAACACTATGCGGGTCGGATCGAGGGATTGAATTGGGTACTCGACCGCTGCCAGGAACTCGAAGACATGGATGCGAACTTGACACCATCCTCTCTTCAACGGGTTCTCACGGAAGTGAAGTCTGATCTGGATCACGAATTATCGGTCCAGCGGCGTGAGAAGGGCCGGCGGGCAGACGGTCGAGAGGAAGCGCTGAATTTTGTCGCTGATTACCTCTCCAGCCTGATCACCGCGACCGAAATAGAATCAGCCAAAACTCCTGCAATATAACTTCAACCCTCTTCTTCCAGTCCTAGCCTAGGTCCGTGCTGAGCGTTGCGGCTCGTGGCCGGTCGAATGATGATACGCGAGTGGATCATATTCGCCCTCTGCCTCGGAGTTGGAGGCCATATTGCGCTGGGTGTCATTCTCCATGCTCCAGGGTATTGGCCGTGGAGCACAGCCGGATTCTACGGTCTCTTGAGTGGGCTCGGCTTATATGGTCTTGTACAGGCTGGGCGTGCAATCTGGAAAGCTCTCAAACCAAGTCCCAAGGACATCACCAAGAACGATCCAGGCACGTCCTGGTGACCAAGCCAGGTGAGCGGGCTCTCTATCAACCATTGACCACTTAAATGGTATCTTCGTAGAATTCGGTCATGCCTGAAATTCCTCGTAGACCCGGAAAGCCAACATGGCCTCCCAGCCAGCCTTCTCATCCTCGAGCAGCCAACTCACGCAGCGCACACGGCGAGGCTGAACAGTTTCGGTCTCTCAACGCCTCGTTGCTCTATTGCCCTCACTGCCGTATTGCGACGCCAACCCGAGAGCGACTCCTCCTCGTGTTGCCGACCGGAAACCTCTATGAATATCTGTGCCAAAACTGCGGATCGTCGACTGGGTCAAAAACGGATGAGGAACAGGGGGGCAGTCCGGTGCTTCGACCCTAGCCGGCAATGATCCATCGTGCGACACCGGCTAGGTCGCCTGCTCGATCGGAACGCAACAATTGATTCAGCCCTGCACGTTGAAGAGCCACCGAGTATCGAGCGGTTCTGTGAAGGACTCACGGAGGGACAGCGGACACGTTACTGCGACAGGACCTGATCAAGAGGGATACCCTCTTCAATGAGCATGACCGGAATGTCTTCGCGGATCGGGTAGAGGATCCTCCGGTCGGCTCGGATCAAACCGCCATCGAGGGATTCGGTAACCGGCTTCTGAGCCTTATTCTTTAACCTGCCCTGCTTGACTGCCTCGTTCAGCTTTCCAATGAGAGTCTCTTCAGCAAGCTGAACGGTTTGCTTGGTTTCCGGACAACAAAGAATCGCGAGGAGATCCTTGTCGAGATTGACAGTTCGACTGGATCCGCTGTTATCCGGCATGGAACACGCTCCTGAGGAAATCCTGCTGATCCGCGCTCCATGCTTAGAATAGACTAGGGGTACTCGCAAGATCAAGCGGACGCCTCTTCATCACACTCCATTTCTCTGTTCGATTTCTGCTACACTAAGCTCCCTTAAGCAAAGGTCTGGCGGACGGATTCAGGCTATGGCAAAAACCCTGTGGCGCTCCTTCTTCGGCGGGCTGCTATTACTGGTCCCTGCCGGGGCCACATTTTTGATCCTCTCCACGCTATTTCAGACTCTCGACCAACTCCTCATCGACGTGAGCGGTTCAAACACTCCCCTCAATGTTCCAGGCATGGGATTTTTGGTCCTTGTCCTCCTGGTATTGTTCACAGGCATCATCGCCACGCACGTAGTTGGACGACAGATCATCACACAAACAGAGCGACGGATCGAAAAAATTCCGCTCGTACGTAGTATCTACGTGACGATCAAGGGTATGACTGACCTCTTTAATTTTCGTTCGCGCTTTGGCCGCAGCACAGTCGTAGCGTTTCCCTTTCCCCGGGATGGTGTCTGGGCCTTGGGATTCGTGATGGGGACCGCTCCAAGCACCCTGCAGATCGTGCCGACGACGAATCTCCTGATGGTGTTTGTGCCCACAGCCATCCATCCCTTTACTGGCTATTTGGCCTTCGTCCCACAAGAGCAGCTCAGGCCGATCGGTTTGCCACCAGAAGAAGCCATGAAGATGGAATTTTCTGCTGGGCTCTATAAGCCACAGCATGGGTGGCTCAGGTCTCCAGAAACCCCTCCGTAGACACCATGTCCCTGCTTGAAGACCTGACCGTCAGACTAGCACGCCCGGATGACGTACCAACGATTGTAGCGTTCAGTACGGCGATGGCATTGGAAACTGAAGGCCGCCATCTCGATAGGGTGAGATTGCGGGAAGGGACGATCGCTATCCTCGAATCGCCCGCACATGGCCGCTTCATGGTCGCTGAGGTGACGCACCGTGGTCAAGTCCAACTTGCCGGGCAATTGATGATCACGTATGAGTGGAGCGACTGGCGCAATGCAGCTTTTTGGTGGATTCAAAGCGTCTACGTCGATCCGAAGTGGCGCCGCCGAGGTATATTCACGCGAATGCACCAGACCGTGATGCAAGAAGCCAGAGCGCGAGTCGATGTCTGCGGCGTGAGACTCTACGTCGACAAAGACAATCCCATCGCTCACGCCACCTATGAGCGACTCGGGCTCATCCGGTCGGCCTATCAGATCTACGAATCCGATTTTGTCCTTCCTCCTAAACCATCAAAGGAGCGCCGATGAACCCGACCTTTCATAAAAACGGTGGGAGTTCTTACGTGAAACACTCAGTATTCGCCATGACGACGTGGGTTGTCTTTATGTTTGTGCTGGAAAGCGGATGTGCATTCGTCCGCGGCAATTATGGCGAAGATTTGAACCAGGGGGATATATCAACGATCAAAAAAGGTGTGAGCACCAGGGCCGAGGTCGCAGCCATACTGGGTGCTCCTGATCGAATTGTCGAAGCCAACGGCCGCGACATCTTTCACTATTATCACTACGATGTGAAATCAGGATATGTCATTATCTTCTCGCGGACTAACATCAAGAGCGATGATATCTTCGTCATTTTCAATAGCGCCGGCGTCGTAGAGGACGTCGTGGCGGGAAAGAAAAAACCTCCTCTTGAGTTCCAATTCTGGCCTTTCGACTAACCACCTCATCTTGCCAACGGTCTAATGATACGAAGGACGCAGACTTGTTTCTGGATCATTGCCTGGCTGTTCATGCTTTCCGGATGTCTGCGAGGTCCGGTGGCATGGCAGCGAGTCACGCTCAACCAGCCCCTTTCCGAGGAGGATGTGAGTTTTGTGGTGAACGGGAAAACGAGTCTGTCGGAGGTCGTCGAACAACTGGGTGCACCCAATCAGATGCTCTCATCCAACGGTGGGGTTGTGGCCCGGTATCAATTTACCGACGGGAAATACTTCCGAGTCGATTTCGGATGGGGGCTTCGCTTCCTCTCCCCGTTTTATTCGCCGGACCTCGTTCTTGGGGGAGGAGGGTCGGGCGCCGATCTGTTCCAGATTACCTACAACGACCATTGGATCGTTCAGGACCATGGCTTTGCGTTTCATTCACAGTTGTCTGAGTTCCGGCTCTGGCCGTTTCAGGACTAAGCCTTGGCTCGGGACGCCGACTGCTTATAGTGAGAATTGCCGGTTGCTCTGCGTCCGTTTATAATCCTGCGCATGATGCGACCTCCTCCCGACGACACTTCCTTTGAAGATTCCCTGACGCGATCTCCTTCCTACATTCCTGCCGACCACGACACCGAATTTCTCCAACAGGACGAACTCCGTTCAGTTCGTCTTGGTTTGGAATTTCTCAAACCAGACTTGATCCAACGCAGAGAGGGCATTCGATCGACGGTCGTCGTGTTTGGAAGCTCGAGAATGACCGAACCAGTTAAGGCTCGACAGGCTTTGATCGAAGCTGAAGCAGAACTGTCGAAGCATCCCGGCGATCCAGCACACCGTCGAGCCGTCGCGGTGGCAACCCGGCGCGTCGCCCTCTCCCGGTATTACGACGAGGCACGTGAGTTTGGCCGACTGGTGTCGAGCACTTGCCAAGTCGATGGCCGCTGCGACTTTGTCGTCGTAACGGGCGGCGGTCCTGGAATTATGGAAGCGGCGAATCGCGGCGCGGCCGACGCGGGGGCGAAGTCCATCGGCCTGAACATCACCCTGCCGCACGAGCAACAGCCGAACCCTTACATCACACCGGAGCTATGTTTTCAATTTCGCTACTTCGCGATCAGGAAGATGCATTTCCTGCTTCGAGCCAAAGCCCTTGTTGCGTTCCCGGGCGGATTCGGCACCTTCGATGAACTCTTCGATGCTCTGACACTCCTTCAAACCGGGAAGGTGACCGGCGTGAGCGTGGTCCTCGTCGGTCGGGATTTCTGGGAGCGGCTTATCAATTGGCCAATGCTGGTCGAGGACGGCCTGATTAGTCCAGAAGATCTCAATCTTTTCCACTATGCAGAAACCGCCGCGGAAACGTGGCAAATCATCGCCGCTCATAATAACGTGACGCCAATAGGATGAACCTCTCATTTCACGGCGCTGCGCGGTCGGTCACGGGGAGCCGCCATCTTGTCGCAATCCCAGGTTGCAACGTGCTGATGGACTGCGGGATGTTTCAAGGGCGCCGCCAAGAAGCAGAGCGCCAGAATCGTCGCCTTGGTTTCGATCCCAAATCCATTGGAGCCGTGCTGTTGTCTCATGCCCATATCGACCATTCCGGCGCTCTGCCGATCTTGGCCAAATATGGGTTCTCTGGTAAGGTCCATATGACCCCTGCTACCGGCGATCTCACCACCGTCATGCTGGAAGATTCAGCTCACATTCAGGAGCATGATTGTGCCTATGTAAACAAGCAGGAACGCCGACGAGGCAGACAGTGCATTCAACCGTTCTACGACAAGGACGATGTGCGCAAGATCGTGCGACAGTTCCGCGGCGCTCGCTATGGTGATACGGTCAAGATCGCTCCGCGCATTACGGCCTCCTTTCACGATGCCGGCCATATTCTGGGCTCGGCCGCGGTGCGGCTCAAATATTCGCATCGCGGGAACACGACAACGATCCTGTTCACCGGTGACCTGGGCCGCAAGTCGATGCCGATCTTGCGCGATCCGGCACCGCCTCCTGCTTGCGATATTCTGATTATTGAATCGACCTATGGAGACCGATTGCATGAAGAGAGCCGCGAGGACATGATGGCAAAGGCGGAGGAGATCGTCACCTACATCAAAAAAACAGGCGGGAAGATCATTGTGCCGGCCTTTGCCGTCGGGCGGACCCAGGAAGTGGTCATGCGGATCAAAGATTTGGTTTCTGAAAGACGGATCGATCCGTTACCGATCTACATCGATTCGCCGTTAGCTTCGAAAGCCACCGAGATCTTCCGCCGGCACCCTGAGTGTTACGACGAGGAAACGACAAAGACCTTTTCTGCAGACGATGATCCTTTTGCTGCACGGTACATCCACTATATCTCCTCCATCGACGACAGCAAACGCCTGAACACCGCAAAAGGCCCCTGTGTAATTATTGCTGCCTCGGGGATGTGCGAAGGCGGCCGCGTTCTCCACCACCTCAAACATGCGATACAAGACGAAGTCAATGTCATCGCGATCGTCGGCTTTCAAGCCGAACACACACTTGGTCGCCGATTAGTTGAAGGATGGGACGTCGTCCCGATTTTCGGGGTGCCGACACCACGGCGCGCAAGGGTGGTACGCTTTAACGGCTTTTCTGCTCACGCGGATCGGAATGAACTGTTGGACTATGTCCGATCGGTGATTCCATCTCCCGACAAAGTGTTTGTCGTCCACGGTGAAGAGAAACAGGCTCTGTCCCTAGCAGCCGCGCTCCAGAGTGAATATGCCGGCATGGACGTTGTGGTCCCGCAACAAGATTCTATCCATGAACTGTAATGATTTCATAAGACGGTCGCCGTGCCCTCGCAACTGGGAGCTTGTCCTCCTGGCAACCCTCTGTGCCGGTTGCGCTGCGACGGCGAGAGCGGAAGTCGCATCCGAAGCCGCCTCAGAGCAACGCGTGCACGCCCGTGACCTTGGTCTCATTGTGGGCCAGTATCAGCCTGGTCCGTTCAATGCTATTACCGACGTCGCCGGCGTGAAGGTCGGCCATACAACGCTGATCAAAGGAGATGGGCCGCTTAAGCCCGGTGATGGTCCCGTTCGAACCGGTGTGACGGTCATCATTCCTCGCGACGACGTCTGGCATAAGAAAGTGCCGGCGGGGTCGTTTGTCTTGAACGGGACCGGGGAGATGACTGGTCTCTCATGGGTGACCGAATCCGGGTTTCTCGAATACCCCGTGGCGTTGACCAACACCTTGAACGTGCCGCGCGTCGCCAATGGCATCATGAGCTGGATGATTCGGCAGTATCCGGAGATCGGTATCACCGATGATACGCTGACGCCCGTCGTGGCTGAATGCGACGACGGACGGCTGAATGACATCCAGGGACGTCACGTCTCGGAAGCAGATGTGGCAAACGCCCTCGATGGAGCCTTGTCTGGACCCGTTCCAGAGGGCACAGTCGGCGCCGGGACCGGAATGGTATCCTATGGATTTAAGGGCGGGATTGGCACAGCTTCCCGAAGTCTTCCGGAAAAAGACGGAGGGTATACCCTCGGGGTGTTGGTCAACGCCAATCACGGGCGGAGGCCAGAACTTATCATGGGCAACATTCCCGTGGGCCAGCTCTATGATAGTGCCTCGGTACGCGCCAGCGAAGTTTCTGATGGAAGGACCGCAGGAGCCAGTGAAGGCTCGATCATCGTGGTCATCGCCACCGATGCCCCACTCGACAGCCGGCAGCTGGCGCGCCTCGCTAAACGCGCGGCGCTCGGACTTGCACGAACTGGCTCGACGGCACGACACGGCAGTGGTGACTTCATCCTGGCCTTCTCGACTGGCAATGTCATTCCGCACTATCCTAAACAGTCGACCTACACAGCCACTCATCTCGCGGATACCCACCTCAATCCTCTGATCGCCGCGACCGTCGAAGCAACCGAGGAAGCGATCCTCGATGCATTGACTATGGCCACATCGGTAATCGGACGCGATGGGAACCGTGCCGAGGCAATTTCTTTGGATCGGCTCCGGGCCTTGATCACCAGCCACCAGACGCGATAGTCAACTGACTGTACGCCTGTATATCCAGCGAAACATCGCTCTCTTGCATTTCACTGCATCCCCTCGCTATCCTGCTCACGAAGTCGGTCGAGGAATGTCATGAACGAATACCAAATAGGCGGTGGGCTCCGGCTCCTGACCGCAGTGGAAAAAACCGATGCCTTCGGTGAATTCTTGAAAACGCGGATGGTCCGTGCGCTCGAATCCCAAGATCCGACCGAACTGCACTATCTGCTGGCACAACTCGACGATTACTATTCCTACATGTGGCGATACTACAAGAAGCTCGCCAAGGACCGAGCGGAACGCATGGACCCTGGCGTCTGACCGCACGACGACACCTATACCCTGTACGATGATCACCCCTTCTTCCCGCGCTACCCACAGCAGCACACTCCAATTTGCGTCGGCGCTCTCTCGAAGCACCGATACGGAAGCGGCGGCTCGTGATGTAGCGGATACCGTCCGTCGGCAGATCGGTGAGAACCCAGTGAATCTCGCGTTCGCGTTCTTCTCCGCCCACCATGCTGCACACGCTTCCGTCATCTCAGCAATGCTGCAAGAGGCGCTACAGCCAGCGGTCTGTGTCGGTTGTTCAGGCGAAGGGGTGATCAGTGGATCTGAAGAACTGGAAACAGCACCGGCGATCACGCTCTGGGTCGCACACCTCCCTCAAGTGCACGTGACCCCCCTCCGGCTGTCTTTTTCCGACGTGCGAGATCAGATCCAAATAAGCGGCTGGCCTGAATCCACCGTAGCCGAATCCACCTTTATCCTGGTCGCTGATCCCTTTACGACACCGATGCGAGATGTACTGTCGGTGATGGCGGATCGGTATCCAGGGGCGAAAGCCATCGGTGGTCTGGCTGGAGGAGGCCACGATGCTGGTGCAAACCGGTTGTTGCTCGACCATGAAGTCTTCGACGGAGGACTTGTCGGCGTACGACTGGATGGACCCGTCTCGGTCCGAACGGTGATCTCACAAGGATGTCGTCCGATCGGCGATCGATTTGTCGTCACCAAAGCGGAGCGGAATTTGGTTTATGAGCTGGGTGGAAAACCCGCGCTCCAACGGCTCCAGGACATCTTCGAATCGCTAGAGGGTACCCACCGGCGAGACGCACACCTCGCTCTCCACCTCGGTATCGTTATCGATGAGCACCGAAATCGGTTTGAACGAGGAGACTTTCTGGTTCGGAACTTGATCGGCGCGGACCAGCAGTCCGGCGCGATCGCCATCGGCGATGTCGTTGAAGAAGGCCAGACCGTTCAGTTTCAACTTCGCGACGGCATATCCGCGAGCGAGGATTTGCAGGTCCTACTCGCCAAGGACCGTACGGTACACCGTGCTCCTACTTTGAGCGCGTTACTCTTCAGCTGCTGTGGACGTGGACAAGGGCTGTTTGGCTACCCGCATCACGACAGCAGCGCGATTCACGAACGATTTGGAAACATCCCCGTGGCAGGATTCTTTGCCCAAGGAGAAATTGGTCCGGTTGGAGGACGAAACTTCCTCCATGGCTATACAGCCAGTGTGGCGCTTTTTGCAGAGCCGGACTTGTGAACGTATCGCCCCCTACCGAATTCATTCAGTAGATCGTCCGGAAGAAGCATCAGGATGTGGCCTACTGCCCATCATGGAAACAGGAGGAAAGATGAAGGGAACTGAGAATAATACTGGCAGAAATCAAATCACTACCGCATCCGGCCTCACGTATGTGGATGAGGTTGTCGGTCACGGTGAAGTCGCCGTCGCGGGAAAGACAGCGACCGTCCATTACACAGGCTGGCTAGAGAACGGGAACAAGTTCGACAGTTCCATCGACCGAGGCCAGCCATTCTCCTTTCGCCTCGGAGTCGGGCAGGTCATCAAAGGATGGGACGAAGGAGTGCAGGGCATGAAAGTGGGTGGCAAGCGGAAGCTGACGATTCCTGCCAATCTCGGATATGGTGCCAGCGGGGCCGGCGGCGTCATTCCTCCCCATGCGATCCTGATCTTCGATGTCGAACTCCTCGGCGTGTGATAATGCCATGCAGCGGACGCCACTCATCGCGCAACATCAATCCGCCGGCGCCAAGCTCGTTGATTTCGCCGGCTGGGAGATGCCGATTCAATACAGCGGCGTCGTGGACGAATACCAGACCGTCCGAACGAAGGTCGGCCTGTTTGACGTCAGCCATATGGGCCGGTTTTGGCTCTCCGGTGCCGACACACTGGCATTCCTCCAGCGAGTGACAACCAACGACGTCAGGAAACTCGCTGTATCTCATGCCCAGTATTCCACAGTCTGCAACGAGCAAGGCGGGATCAAAGACGACATTTTTATTTATCGGATTGCGTCGGAAGACTTCCTCTTATGCGTCAATGCCTCGAACCGTGAAAAGATTCTTTCCTGGCTGAAAAGCCACCTGGCGGCACCACAGGCGGTGATTCTTGAAGATCGTTCGATGCGGTTGTCTCAGATCGCCATTCAAGGCCCTCAGTCTCGAGAGTTGCTCGCCAGTCTCGGCGGCACAGCCCTCACCGCGCTTAAACTTCATCAGGTCTGTCACTCGAATCTTGGTGGCTTTCCATGCCTCCTCGCGCGGACCGGCTACACCGGAGAACTGGGTTACGAAATTTACATCGACACGGATAAGGTCGGTCGTCTATGGGACCTTCTCATGCAGAAAGGGTCGGCGTGGGGCCTCAAGCCGGCTGGTCTCGGCGCGAGAGACCTGCTCAGGCTGGAAATGGGCTACCTCCTTTACGGAAACGATATCAACGAAGAGACGACGCCGCTTGAGGCCAACGTCGAATGGACCGTCAGCTTCCAGAAAGGCGATTTCATCGGCAATCAGGCGTTGCTCATACAAAAACAGACCGGCGTGGCTCGTCGTTTCATGGCCTTCGAGCTTGTCGAAAGGGCCGTGCCGAGGCACGGGTTCAAGATTCTTGATGCAGTATCAGCACGGATCATTGGGGAAGTCACCAGCGGTAATTTCTCACCGCTGCTTCAAAAGGGTATTGGGGTTGGCTATGTTCCTCCATCGTACGCAATCCCGGGTACTTCACTCACGATCGACATTCGTGGGAAGGCAACCCCGGCGGTTGTCGTCAAGGGGCCGTTCTATAAGAAGCCAAGAGCCAATAGCGTATAGCGTATGGCACAGGCAAGATCAGAGAGCGGCATTTTTTTGTTTGTGCTATACGCCAGAAGCCATTAGCCATCAGCTCATCATGATCAAGAACATCTATAAAGGTAAAATCGTCACGTTGAATATCGACACGATCGTGCTTCCAAACGGTGTCACGGTTGACTTGGAGATCGTGCGTCATCCCGGAGCCTCGGCGGTCGTCCCGCTCAAAGAGGATGGCACTGTCGTGCTGATTCGTCAGTTTCGCCATGCGGCGGGAGGATTCATCTACGAAATTCCGGCTGGGAAGCTTTCGCCAGGAGAAGAGCCTATGGCTTGCGCGGCTCGAGAACTTGAAGAGGAAATCGGCTACAGGGCCGGTTCCTATGAATTGCTCTCCAGCATCTTTACTGCTCCAGGGTTTACGGATGAAGTCATTCACATTTACAAAGCCACCGGCTTGATGAAGGGTCGGCAACAGTTGGATCGGGACGAAGTGCTCGAGGTCGTTGAAATGCCGTTGTACGAGGCAATGACGATGATTAAAAGGGGGACGATACGCGACGCGAAAACGATTGTAGGTTTACAGATGGTCTATATTGTGAGTTGTCATCGGTAGGAAGAAGCGCCAAAGGAGCCTCCCGTTCCTGCCGGGAGGCCCCTTAGGCCAGCTAGCCTCGCCAAAAACGGGATTACTTGCCTTTCTCGTCCTTTTTCTTATCCTTATCCTTCTTTTCTTCGCCGTAGATCACGACGTGGCCGCCCTTCTTCTCATCCTTCTTCTCCTTGTCCTTCTTCTCCTCACCGGCGAAGGAAGGCGCGCTGAACGCGACTGCCACTGCGACTGCCATGATTGCCATCAACATGCGCTTCATAAATTGTCACCTCCTTTAAAGTTTGGGGAATTCATGCCGTAGATCGGCACTAGGGGTGATGGTCAGCAAGCTTAATGCCGAATCACATGCTTGTGTAAATTTCGCTATTTATCAACGGCTTAAACATTTTCATTCCTGAGGAATCGGAGGCTTTTACCTGCGATTTTCTGTGGCGGAATGGCTGACGGCATACTAATCTGCCTCAGACCTGGCTGGAGCCTTGGGAGATGGCCACACATCGACAACTCCCTGATTACATTCGCCCGGGTCTGAGCGTTCTGTTTGTAGGGATCAATCCTGGGCTGCGATCCGCCCACGTAGGTCACCACTTCGCCGGCCATTCCAATCGATTCTGGAAACTGCTTTATGAATCGAGACTGGTCACAGACCAACTCACCTATAAGGACGATTGGCGTCTACCTGACTGGGGGTTGGGCCTCACAAATATCATTAGCCGCAGTAGTGCTGGCATCGATGTCCTCAAACCGCATGAATATCGGGCCGGCCTCGTCCGACTGCGAAGCAAAGTGGCTCGCTTCAGACCCAAAATCATTGCGCTGCTCGGCGTGACCATCTTTCGCATGGTCTTCCCCACTGAGACAGCACCCTTCTCCCGACTGTCGCTGGGTCTTCAGACTGCCCGGTTTGCCGGTGTTCCGGTATTTCTGCTCCCGAATCCAAGCGGACGGAACGCTCACTATTCCTATCATCGCATGTTGATGACCTTTCAAGCTCTTCGCCAGGCGGTTCCGCGTGAACGAGTTCGTCGTTCGCACTCTCCTCCTCATCAATAATCTGACAGGGACCCCTGAAGATTTTTCGGAATACTTTGCCTCGCCGACCATCATTGCCTATAGTAGGAACTCGTGAAAATTGTACAATCAGAGCCGGCGACCGAATCTCTTCTTACCTGCCCGAAATGCGGTTGGGAGCAACCACAGGCTGATGAATGTCTGCGGTGCGGGATCGTCTTCGCGAAATACAAACCACAAGACGATCATGGTAATGAGCCTGCGCTTCCCGTACGTTCTCCTAAATCCACCCCCGCCAGACCAGGGCTTGGTTGGCGCTTCGTTCGACTGCTTCCTTTGGTCTTGCTCGCGATCACCATCACCATGCTCTTTCTGATTCTTAAGCAGGCGCCACCGATCATGATTCAAACTGATTCTGAGGCAGCCGAGCGCGTTACTGAGAAGATGGCCCGCTTACAGCTAGCCATGGAATCAGGGCATCCCCATTCTCTCTCACTGAACGAAGCAGAACTTAACCACTGGCTCCGAAACAACCTCGCCATCGCCTCGCCGAGCCAACCAGGAGAAGCTGGCTCGAGCCTCCCAGCTGGCCAAGGAACCACCGTCCAGGAAGTGCAATCGGCGCTCAAGGATCTTCGAATTAATATGATCGACCATCAGCTCCGGGCCTATGCTCTGTTCACCATCTATGGAAGGGACATCTCGCTCCAACTTGACGGCACGCTTGAAGCCACAGACGGTGTCCTTCGATTCAAACCCCTCATGGGCAAACTTGGATCATTGCCCATCCCTCGCTCCACACTGGATCACGTCGTTCAACACCTCATCGACTCACCACAGAATCGTGACAACTTCAAACTCCCGCCGCAAATCGCCTCGGTCTGGATCGAGAACAGCACTCTCGTCGTTGTTTCCCGATAGCCTCGCCCCGTTTCGGCAACTCTGAATTGCGTCCCGTTCTCGCTCCTGGAACAAGCCCACAAATCGTGCTATCTTCAGCCTCCAGCTTACATTTACTTCACCATCCTTTCAGGAGAACGCGATGTTGCTAGACGGGAAGAAGGGCTTGATCATCGGCGTCGCCAACAAACACAGCATCGCCTGGGCCATCGCCCAATCAGCATCCAGCCAAGGCGCCAGGCTATTCTTCAACTACCAGAACGAGCGATTAAAGGAGAACGTCGAGGAGCTTGTGGCCACGATGCCAGGCTCAAAGGCCTTTGCCTGCGATGTCGGGGACGATGCGCAGATCGAGGCTTTGATGCAGCATGCTCACAAGGAGGTCGGCCAGCTCGACTTTGTGGTCCACTCCGTCGCCTTCGCTCCTCGGGAGGAACTCACCGGTCAGTTCGTCAACACCACACGCAAGGGTTTCGCCACGGCGCTCGACGTGAGCGCCTATTCGCTCGTGGCAGTCACCCGCGCGGCGATGCCGCTGATGACGGGGGGGGGGTCGGTCGTCACGTTGACGTACCTGGGAGCCGAGCGCGTCGTCCCCCATTACAACGTGATGGGCGTCGCGAAGGCCGCCCTCGAAGCGACCGTGCGCTACCTTGCACACGACCTTGGACCGAAGAACATCCGCGTGAACGCCATTTCAGCCGGGCCCATCAAAACTCTTGCTGCCCGCGGCGTCTCCGGCATCAGCAAGATGGTGGATCATCACAAAGAGTTCGCCCCGCTTCGTCATGCGACGGAGCAAGGGGAAGTCGGGGACACCGCGCTTTTCCTCATCAGCCCACTCGGGCGCGGGATCACCGGTGAAGTGATCTATGTGGACGGCGGATATCACATTCTGGGGTCACTGACGTCAGCGGAATAGCGAAGCGCCTATTCAACCCTCCCTCTCAGAGCTTTCAATCGCCCTCTCTTCGCCTTGCTTTCCAGTCGCCTGTTCTGAGAACTCTTCGTTGGCTTCGTGACCTTCCTTTTTTTTCGTGGTACCGCGACGCTCTGAAGCAATGCCTGGAGTCGAGTGAGGGCGTCGGCTCGATTTTGGTCCTGGCTCCGGTACGACTGGGCCTTGATTGTAATCACCCCGTCTTCCGAAATACGACGGTCCTTCAGTTTCAGCAGCTCTTCTTTGTAGAGCGAAGGCAAGGAAGACGCCCCGATATCGAAACGCAAGTGCACCGCGCTCGAAACCTTGTTGACGTGCTGCCCACCAGCCCCCTGTGATCGCACCGCATGGATGTCGATCTCGGAGTCTGGGATGGTCACGTGTTGCGACACGTAGAGCATAGACAGTCCTGAAATGAGCTGATCTCTCTTATAGGCAACTATTGCTGGCCTGGGCCAGAACTACCCGTCCATCGAATAGGTATTGATTACCCTCGTGGAGTACCTCGTGCTGGTCTATCCTCCCCGTTGATTTCGTCAGCACAAGCTTGGCCTTCGTGCCTTGTAGTTCGATCCGCCAAGTTCCGGTTTCATGGTAGGCGCCGTCGCTTTCTCCAACCATCGGGCGACCGAGTACCGACTGCAATCGAATGGTCTGAATAAACCGGCCGTCACTGCAGAGATGAACGGCCGTCAATCCAACACTTTGCACAATGCTGTCGTCCAACTGAGGGCTCAGCAACATCCCAGTGAGCCGTTCATACCATGCTCTCAAAGCAGAACTGTCCCGCTCGCTCATGAACCGGGTTGATGATGCCAATTCCTCTGCCAGTCGCCGATAGTGTTCCGTTTCGGTCTTGCCACCTACAAATTGATAAATGACGGCGTTATGGGTTGGCCCTAACACAGCGACGATCACACCGGCATCGTCTCCTCCCTCATAGTGTCCGACAAGTTGCTGCCCTTCCTCCTGAAGCGACCCGACTGGATGCAAGACGAAGCCGGCTTCGATGGCTTGTGGTTCACTCAGTTGGAGGCGAAGATGATCTCGAGTCACATCGGTAATCAGATGAACAGTCCCAAGGCCCGCAGTCACTGCCGAATCGAGAAACACGATGGAGCCAGCGGGAAGAGACGCGCGCCAGTCTTTTGGCACGACAAATGAAACCCCCACGAAGGGTGATCGAACAAGCGTGCCTCCGCCATACCGTTCTCCGATACGGAGGTCTCGAACGACTTGCGATTGGTCCCAAACGGTCGGTGTAACGTCAGATTGCTCTGCAATCGTCTCTCCGAAGATGGTGACAAGAGAACCGAGTGCCAGCGCGAGCACGTGTCTCATGCCGCGTATTGGACCATGTTTCACGAAGAGGACTCAACCGAATAGCGGCAGGGCAGAGATAGCGGGAAGCTACGACAGTTCTGGAAGACGATCAATAATCCGCAGGTTCACTTCGTTACCCACTTGCATCTGAACCATTTTGGTGGACAAGCTGGCCCGGACCCGCTGGGCGTCTTCGACCTTGAACTGGACTTGCCCGCCACAGCGTTCGACCAAGTGATACAGCAGCAGTGTCGTTAAGTGTTTCAGATCTTCGTCACTGGTGTGCTCGCTCAGATTGAGAATTTTCGACATCAGACAGGCCTCACCGACAAAACAGTTCAGGCCCCTTTATCGCCGAACGGCTCTCAGTTCTACAATGCCCCAAAGGGAGGGGGTCTCTCTGGGTCAATCTGCATATATACTTTACAATTCAGCAACTTAGACATTTCTCGCAGAGGCCTGGGTTTGGAAAGGAGAGATCGCCCTACTCAGTTGGATTAGGTTTGAAGGCTCTGAACGGCTTCGAGGACGGTTTCGACCTCTTTCGCCGAATTGAGAAGGCCCGGTGCCAATCTCGCATACTGCATGGCATAGGGAGTCACACTTGCGACAATACTGCGTTCCCTCAGCCGCTCGACCACCTGACCCGCGGAGAGCCCAACCACTTCGAAACAGACGATCCCGGCAGACAGATCTTGCGTGAGGGGAGTATGCAACGTCACATGCGACATCTTCGACAGCCCCTGTTTCAATTGCTGGTTCAGTTCGTAAATCCGCTGTGTGATACGGGCCTTGCCGATGGCCTGATGAAACTTGAACGCTTCATCGAGCGCCCACCGATGCTCGAAGGAATGGAATCCTCCTGGGGTCATGTGCACAGACACGGGTATGTCGTTGAGGGGTGTGACTCTCATCCAGATGTCATACGCCCGCGAATTGAACGTCGGAATGACCGCATGGGCGACAGGCCACGCACGTTTGTGTCCCCAGATCAGACCGGTCCCGCGAGGGCCGAACATCCATTTGTGTGTTCCCGCGACCAAGAAATCGCACCCGACCTCGCTCACGCGAAAATTCTCCACGCCCAAAGCATGGACGCCGTCGACACAAAAGATCACCCGATCCTGCTCAGAGCGAGTTTCGTTGATCATCGCAATCGCTGTCGCCATTTCGTGGATCGGCAACTTGAGCCCTGTGCTCGAATGGACCCAGGTTACTGCGATGACGCGTGTGTAAGGACGCACCTGCTGTACCAAGGCATCAACCAGTTCGTTTCGAGACACGGTCTTTAAAGACTTGTACAACGGAATCTGTCGGATCGTCGCCCCAGTTCGTTCGGCCCGGAGGCGCAAGGATGTTTCCGTCGAATAGTGATCGTGCGTCGTGGTCAGAATTTCCTGACCTTTCCGGAGCCGGAGACCTCCATACAGAAGCCCCAAACCCATCGTCGTGCTGTCAGTCAACGCGATTTCAGCGGGATCGGCCCCGAGATAATCGGCGGCGGCTCGCAAGACCATCACTTCCTGTTTCTCTTCCTGTTCAAACCAGTACCCGATGGGATCGGCATCCAGCCCACGGCGGTGTCGTTCGATGGCTTCGCGCACCGATGTGGGATGCGACGAGAGGAAAAACCCCGCCATGTGGACGAGACCGGGCGACAGTGAAAACTGACTTCGTATGGATTCCCAGCTGTCGAGCTTTAACGATGCCGCCGTTGCGGCATGCGGCTTCAAAAGAGGAAGTTCGGCGGCAAGCACTGCAGCTCCTAACACCCGTCCGGTACGGGTTAAAAAATCCCTGCGGTCTATCGCATTCATGAGAAACCTCCTTGCCGAGAACGACGGGCCCGGCGAGATTCCTCCACTCTACTGCGGTTGTTCCTGAGCAACAAGCCGGGTTTATCGGCACGATGGGAACATGGGCAAAGGAGAAAAGCCGGAAGCCTCCTAGCTGGAGTAGGCATCCAACGGCGGGCAGGTGCAAATGAGGTTGCGATCCCCGTAGGCTTCGTCGATGCGGCCCACGCTGGGCCAAAACTTGTGGTCTCGGACCCACGGCGCAGGAAAGGCTGCCTGCTCACGGCTGTACGGTCGATTCCATTCATTCGCCGTTACAGCAGAAGCGGTGTGAGGAGCATTTTTAAGGACATTGTTCGTTCGAGGCTGGCGACCATCGATGATGTCTTGGATCTCGGCGCGAATCAGGATCATCGCATCGCAGAATCGATCCAGTTCTGCCTTCGATTCACTCTCCGTCGGCTCGATCATCAACGTCCCGCCCACCGGGAATGACACGGTCGGTGCATGGAAACCATAGTCCATCAGTCGCTTGGCCACGTCCATCGCTTCGACGCCGGCGTTCTCCTTGAATTGTCGAAGATCGAGGATAAATTCATGTGCGACATATCCCGACGCACCTGTGTAGAGGATCGGATAGTATTTCTCGAGCCGCTTGGCCATGTAGTTGGCGTTGAGTATCGCGACCTGAGTCGCCATGGTCATTCCGTCCCGACCCATCAGCGCCATAAACACCCACGAGATCGTCAGAATGCTGGGACTACCATAGGGGGCCGCCGACACCGGCCCGATCGACTGTTCTCCCCCGAGGCCTGTGACCGGGTGACCCGGGAGAAATGACGACAGATGTCGAGCCACACCGATGGGGCCCATGCCGGGGCCGCCGCCGCCGTGGGGAATACAAAATGTCTTGTGCAGATTCAGGTGGCACACGTCGGCACCGATGTCGCCCGGCCGGCAGAGTCCCACCTGGGCGTTCATATTGGCCCCGTCCATGTAGACTTGTCCGCCATGTGTATGCACGATCTGGCAGATACGCCGGACATTCGCTTCAAATACTCCGTGGGTGGACGGGTAGGTCAGCATCAGAGCCGCGAGACGATCCCGATACTGAACGGCCTTTGCTTCCAGATCTGCAACGTCGACATTGCCCTGCCGATCGCACGCGACCGGCACGACGGTCATTCCCACCATCGCCGCACTGGCTGGATTGGTGCCGTGCGCAGAAACGGGAATGAGACAGACGTCGCGATGAAACTCCCCCTGACTGTGATGATAGGCTTGGATCACCATCAGTCCGGCATACTCGCCCTGAGACCCGGCGTTTGGTTGCAACGAGACCGCGGCAAATCCTGTAATCTCCGCCAGCCAGGTTTCCAGCTGGTGAAACAACTCCTGATATCCCTTGCTTTGCTCCGGCGGTGCAAAGGGGTGGAGCCGCGAGAATTCCGGCCATGTCACCGGCAACATCTCGACCGTTGCGTTGAGCTTCATCGTGCAGGAGCCGAGTGGAATCATCGAATGGACCAGCGAGAGGTCCTTGGCTTGGAGACGATAGAGATACCTGAGCATTTCATGTTCGGCATGATAGCGATGGAACACTTCATGGGTGAGATAGGAACTTCTGCGTGCTAGGTTCGCCGAGAAATGTGTGTCGGCCGTCCGGCTGACCTCTTCAATACGAATGGGTAACCGTTCATGTCCGATGAACAGCTCCAGCAGCCGCCGGATTTCTTCTTCGCTACTCCATTCATCCAGTGAGACTCCGATCGAGTTGTCGTCGAACCGTCGTAGATTGAACCCTTGCTCGTCAGCTCTGATCAAAATCTGCTCGGACCGTTCTTTCGTCAGTCGGATGTGTAGCGTGTCGAAAATCTGTTCTGCTCCCGTGTCGAATCCCAGCTGACGAAGTGCAGAAGCAAGGGTGACTGCCAATCCATGTACCCGTTCTGCAATCCGTCGCAACCCCTCCGGTCCATGATAGACCGCGTACATGCTGGCCATGATGGCTAGGAGGACTTGCGCCGTACAGATGTTGCTTGTTGCTTTCTCCCGCCGGATATGTTGTTCACGAGTCTGGAGGGCCAAGCGATAGGCAACCTTGCCAGTCGCATCTTTCGACACGCCGACAATGCGCCCTGGCATCTGCCGACGATACTCCTCTTTGGTCGCCAAGAATGCGGCGTGAGGTCCGCCGAATCCCAATGGAACTCCGAATCGTTGACTCGAACCCACCGCGATGTCGGCGCCAAACTCTCCCGGCGAGCGCAGCAGCGTCAGGGCAAGAAGATCTGTCGCCACTACGACTAACGCGCCGGCGGCATGGGCTTGTGCAACAAGGGCACTGTAGTCTCCGACATACCCATCGGTCGTCGGATATTGCAGCACAATACCCGCCAGTTGCGCGTCGGAGAAGTCAATGGCCTGCGTCGGCCCCACCTGGACCACGATGCCGAGCGGTTCTGCACGGGTCTGCACTACCGCAACGGTCTGGGGATGGCAATCCTGTGAGATAAAGAAGGTTTTGCGTTCACGACCAGCCGCACGAGAAGCAGCGAGACACATCGCCATCGCTTCCGCTGCAGCGGTCGCTTCATCCAATAATGACGCATTGGCCAGAGGAAGTCCGGTCAGATCAGCCACCATGGTTTGAAAATTGACCAGAGCTTCCAATCGACCTTGAGCAATTTCCGCCTGATAGGGCGTGTACTGGGTATACCAGCCAGGATTTTCAAGGATGTTACGCTGGATCACGGCGGGGACAATGCAATCGTAATAGCCCATGCCGAGCAGCGATCGATGGACGCGATTCTCTCTGGCGATGGACCGGAGCTCCTGCAGCACGGCCTGCTCTCCTCGATGACGAGGTAAATTCAGCTCCCGTCGAAGCCGAATATCTGACGGGACGACGGCATCGCACAGGGCCTCCAACGACGGCACGCCCGCACTGGCCAACATCTCGATGAGATCGGCCTCTGTTGGACCGAGGTGGCGTCGAACAAACATATCGGTGGGATCCCAAAAGTCCGGCGTGCTCATTTATCTTGTATTATAGCTTGAAGGGGCAACGCGGGTAACACGATGTCAGCCACAGACTGACCGGTTCGTTATATGACATATCCGCAGGTTGTCGAAGAGTACCACGTTCGCCCTCCCTTCTCCAAGCACAAGATCGGTCATGACACCTTGCCTTCTCGACAGAAAGTCGAGTATGAGTTTGGAGTCGATGCGACCTACCGAAGACGGCTCGCTCGATGTCGACTCCTGATTGCAAGGCAGATCGCTGTTGTCTGTGAAGATACACGACACCGTCATTGTGGGAGCAGGTCTTGCTGGGATGAGAGCCGCGCTCGCATCTCCTCCGGACCTTGACGTCGCCGTCATCTCCAAAGTCCATCCCGTCCGCAGCCACTCGGTGGCAGCCCAAGGCGGCATCAATGCCGCTCTGGGTGAGAACGATTCCTGGGAAGCCCATGCCTTTGATACGACCAAGGGAGGCCTCTTCCTCGGCGATCAGGACGCCATTGAGGCCATGTGTCGCGAAGCACCCGACGACATTCTCGAATTAGAACGGCTGGGAGTTATTTTCAGTCGAGACGATCAGGGCCGCATCGCGCAACGCCCATTCGGCGGAGCCGGATTTCCGCGGACCTGCTACGCCGCCGATCGAACCGGCCATGCAATCCTTCACGCCATGTACGAACAGCTCATGAAGCGCCGGATCCGCGTGTACGAAGAATGGTATGTGACGTCGCTGATCGAGGAAGACGGAGTCTGTCGAGGGGTGATCGCCTGGGACCTCATCCACGGTGGTCTCCACGCCATCGGCGCGAAAACCGTGATTCTGGCCACGGGAGGCAGTGGCCGCGTATTTCTCACGAGCACGAACGCTGTCATTAATACCGGCGACGGCATGGCCCTCGCCTATCGGGCTGGTGCTCCCCTGGCCGATATGGAATTCGTCCAGTTCCATCCTACGACGCTGAAAGACACCGGTATTCTCATCACTGAAGGGGCGCGCGGCGAAGGCGGCTACTTGCTCAACACACTCGGCGAACGTTTTATGAAATCCTATGCCCCGCAGCAGATGGAGCTCGCGACACGTTCCACCGTCTCGCTGGCCATCGGACAAGAGATTCTCGAAGGCCGCGGCGTCGATGGCTGCGTGCTCTTGGACCTGCGTCACCTGGGACGTCCGCGCATTCTCGAGCGATTACCGCAGATTCGGGAGTTGGCCATCGAGTTTGCCGGTCTTGATCCAGTCGAAACGCCCATCCCTGTCCGACCCGGCGCTCATTATCAGATGGGCGGCGTCCGTACCAATCAGTGGAGTGAGACCGCGATTCCGGGTCTATACGCAGCCGGCGAATGTGCCTGCGTCAGTGTCCACGGAGCGAATCGCCTTGGCGGGAACTCACTTCTCGAAACAATCGTTTTCGGCAGGCGGGCAGGACGACGCGCCAGTGACTACGCCAGAACCCTCGTTCCACGCGCACTCTCAGACACAGCGCTGAAGAAGGAAGAGAGGCGACTACAGCAACTCCTCTCGAACGAAGGACCTGTGCGAGCCTGGCAGCTTCGTGATGAACTGGGGAAAACGATGAGCCTCAACCTCGGCCTCGTCCGCACAGAAGAATCCATACGGTTCGCCATGGCCGCGGTCGAATCCCTCAAGGCCCGCGCGCATGCCGTGACCATCCAAGACAAGGGACGAGTGTTCAATACGGATCTCGTCCAGGCACTTGAACTGCAATCGTTGTTGGATATCGCGGAATCGATCGTCGCCGGGGCGCTCGCCAGAACTGAAAGCCGAGGCGCTCATTACCGCTCCGACTTTCCGCAACGCGACGATGTCCACTGGCTTCGGCACACACTCACCCGTCGAGCATCCGGGGGCCCCATCCTCACATACGAGCCGGTTACGATTACCCGTTTCCAGCCGACAAAGTGACAGCGCCACACAGAACGGACAGAGCGAGTTTTGTTATAATGGCATTGACGTCATGCGTATCCTCGTAGTCGAAGACGAAACGAAAGTCGGCTCTTTCATCAAGCGCGCGCTTGAAGAAGAGAGCTACGCTGTTGATTTATGCGAAGATGGTGCGAAAGGCCTCGAGATGGCGCTGGGCACAAGCTACGACTTGGTCATCGTCGATCTCATGCTGCCTTCGCTGCCAGGCCTCGATGTCCTCAAAGGCATCCGCGGGGCCCGCATTCCGACTCCCGTTCTGATCCTAACCGCTCAATCGCAAGTCGACCAGCGGGTCAAGGGGCTCGACGCAGGTGCAGACGACTACCTCACGAAACCCTTCGCCATCGATGAACTCCTCGCTCGGGTCCGGGCTCTTCTCCGGCGAGGAGCTACCGAGAGCCCTGGCATACTCCAGGTCGACGACCTCGTCCTCAATCCTGCGACCCGTGAGGTAGTCAGAGGCGGGCAGCGGATCGATTTGACCCTAAAAGAATATGCCTTGCTCGAATACCTGATGCGGCACGCCGGCCGCGTCCTTACCAGGCCCATGATCTCCGAACATGTGTGGAACCAAGATTTCGATACGTTCACGAACGTTATCGATGTGTACGTGAATTACTTGCGCAATAAGATCGACCGAGGTCGCAGCAAAAAGCTCATTCACACCATTCGGGGAAGTGGCTACATGCTGAAGGCCGACTGATGCCGCTACGGGTTCGGCTCACCCTCTGGTACGGCAGCGCCCTTGCGCTGGTCTTGATTGCTTTCTCGACCATCCTCTACGTCGTTACGGCCCGCAGTCTTCGCGACGCCGTCGATCAGTCGCTGGAAGAAACTGCGTCGGCCGCGGTGCGCTCCTTGGAAGAGCGGGGGTTTTTGCCGCTGATCGACGAAGAGGAGTTGCTCTCGCAATTTCCCGAACTCGCGCGGATCGACAAGTTCTTCCAAATCTTCAGTCCTTCCGGCACTATCACGATCCGATCGCCGAACGTCAAGCAACATGAGGTACCACTGAGTCGCCAGGCATTGGAGGTCGCGTTCTCCGGCCGGACCATTTTCGAATCCGCCAAGTATCCGAAAGAACCGCCGCTGCGCCTCATCTCCGTCCCGATCATTTATCGAGGCAACCTTCTCTACATCGTGCAAGTCGGCACCTCCATGGAGTCGGTCGAGGGGACCTTGAGCAGGCTCCTGCTCGTGCTGGTGGTCACGATGCCATTGGCTTTAGCCGTGTCGCTGGCAGGCGGGTGGTTTCTCGCTGGACGCGCACTCCGGCCGGTGGATGCGATGACCTTGGCTGCGCAGCGGATTGCAGGGGGCGACCTCACACAGCGGTTGACCGTACCTCAATCGGGCGATGAAATCGGGCGATTGGCGGGAACGTTCAACAATATGATTGCACGGCTGGAAACATCGTTTCGGCAAATCCGCCAATTCACGAGTGATGCCTCGCACGAATTGAGGACGCCCTTGACCGTCATGAAGGGTGAGACGGAGCTGGTCCTCCGTCGGCCTCGCCCGGTAGAGGATTATCATTCGGTGCTCGAAAGCAATCTCGAAGAGATCGATCGCATGACAAACATCGTGGACGAGCTGTTGTTCCTCTCCCGGGCCGACATGGGCGAGGTCAAGATGGCGTTCCTGCCCGTTAAACTCGAATACTTAGTGGAGGACATCCATCGCCAGGCCACGCTGCTGGGACAAGACCGGAATGTCGAGGTCGTGCTCGGAACAATAACCCCAGCGGTCGTGCTGGGTGATGAACTTCGGCTTCGTGAACTGCTGCTGAATCTGGTCGAGAATGCCATCAAGTATTCGCACCCCGGTGGTAAGGTGGAAGTGTCCCTCCTGACAGAAGGGCATCATGCACGTGTACTCGTGACCGACCAGGGAATTGGAATTTCGAGTGAAGATCAGCAGCGCATCTTCGATCGATTCTTCCGAACAGACGAGGCACGGGCTCACACCAAAAAGGGGACAGGGCTTGGACTCGCCATCTGCGCATGGATCGCCGACTCGCATAAAGGCAAGATTACGGTCGTCAGCGCACCTGGACAGGGCTCGACTTTTACGGTGATCCTCCCGCTTGCACCCTCATCGGCTTAACAACTTCTAATACCGACCTAATCCACTTCTCATTGCCGGTTGGTACGTTGGTCGTAGATCGCTGTATCAACTCGAGGCGTCATTTGGCATCAACATCATGAAGGAGGAACCTATGAGACAGCGCATTGGTCGATCGCTCGGGACCACGGTCGCGATACTGGCCCTGGGCATTCTTTTGCTTTGGGGTGGTCAGGCCTTGACAGCTTCGTCTGCATCCAGTTCTGGCGCCCCACTTACCGCTCCCAACGCCGTGACGACGACGGCATTACTGTCCAACGGCTTTGCGGAGGTCGCGAAAGCAGTCACGCCGACCGTGGTAAACATCACGACTGTCACGGCCGAAAAGATTTCTGACGGCCCTTCGATGTCGGACGAGTTGCGCGAGCGAATGGAAGAATTCTTCGGTGGACCAAGAGGTCCCTTCGGCCCTCGCGGATTCCGAAGCCCGCAAGGTCCCGGTGAGCCGCGAGGCCATCGTGGCGGCGGTCAGGGATCCGGTGTCATCGTTTCGACAGATGGGTACGTACTGACCAACAACCACGTGATTGATGGAGCGCGTGAGGTGACGGTCACGCTGCCGGACAAACGGGAATTCAAGGGCAAGATTGTAGGAGCTGATCCGAAAACCGATCTGGCTGTCGTCAAAATCGATGGCGAAAACCTCCCTGTTGTCGCCTGGGGCGATTCTTCGAAGTTACAGGTCGGCGAGTATGTCCTGGCGGTCGGGAACCCGTTTGGGCTGAACTCGACCGTCACCCTTGGCATCGTCAGCGCGTTGGGGAGAGGTCGCATGGGGATCACGCAGTACGAAGATTTCATTCAAACCGACGCGGCGATTAATCCGGGCAACTCAGGCGGGGCCCTCGTCAACACGAGTGGTGAATTGGTTGGGATCAACACCGCAATCTTTTCACAAACCGGCGGTTATCAGGGGGTGGGCTTTGCCGTCCCAACCAGCATGAGCAAGCCGATCTATCAAAGCCTGATTAAGCATGGGAAAGTCATACGAGGTTACCTCGGCATCGGCATTCAAGACCTCAATCAGGACCTGGCTAAGTCATTCAACATGAGAGACGCCAAAGGAGCCCTCGTCAGTGAAGTCAAGGAGGATAGCCCGGCCGACCAGGCAGGTCTTAAGCAGGGCGACATCATCGTGACCTATCAGGGCTCGTCCGTGGAAGACGCAGTGGCCCTGCAACGACTGGTGACGAGAACCGCAGTCGGCGCGAAGGTCCCAGTCAGGGTGATTCGTGACGGCCATGAAAAGGATCTTACGGTCACGATTGGGGAACAGCCTGAGACCACCAAAATCGCCAAAGCAGAGATGGGTGAGGCGGACTATGCCTTCGCTGGAGTGGCTGTCCAGGATCTCGACCAAGACACGGCCAAAGAACTCGGGATGAAGGGGAAAGCCACCGGCGTGGTGGTGACGAGCGTCGAACCAGACAGCGGTGCGGACAAGGCGGGTCTGATGCCTGGTGACGTGATCAGAGAGATCAATCGTCAACCGGTGAAATCCGTCAAGGACTTTGAAAAGGTTTCGTCCCGTGTCAAGAAAGGTGAGAACGTGTTGCTTCTGATCAACCGGCGCGGCGCAGCTCTGTTCTTATCCGCAAAAGCGTAAACGCAGAAATGGAGCAGGGCTCGGGGAACCGGGCCCTGCATTATCCGAAGCTCCCCCTTTCAATATCTCCGCTAGTCAAAGACAACCGTTTTTCTCCCATACACCAAGACGCGATGCTCGATGTGTCGGCGCACAGCCCTGGCCAGCACAATCTCCTCGAGATCTCGTCCCTTCCTCACAAGATCTTCGACCGTATCCCGGTGGCCGACCCGGATCACGTCCTGTTCGATAATAGGACCTTCATCCAGATCTTCTGTCGCATAGTGGGCCGTCGCTCCAACAATCTTCACGCCTCTGTCATAAGCCTGCCGATAGGGATTGGCTCCGATAAAGGCCGGCAAGAACGAATGGTGAATGTTGATGACAGGGCAGCCTACATGAGCGAGAAAGCCGGCACTGAGAATCTGCATGTAGCGAGCCATCACCACGAGCTCGACACGATGTTCCTTCAAAACAGACAGTACGTGTTGCTCCTGTTGGGGTTTCGTCTCTTTCGTGACCGGACAGACCACGAAGGGGATGTTGAACAGCTCGGTCCACGAGACACAGGTCTCATGATTGGAAATAATGACAGGGATGTCGACATGCAACTCGTCTCGCTTCTGCCGCTGAAGCAGATCGGCCAGGCAATGGTCCTGTTTTGAAACAAGCATTCCGACTCTTGTACGATGGCTGGTCCGATGGACTTCGAACCGCATCTCGAAGACCTTGGCGATAGAGGCGAACGCGACCGGAATATCGTCAGGTGGAATCTGCAACCCATCGGTGGCAAATTCCATCCGCATCAGAAAATCGTTGGTTTCTTCATCCGTGTGATGATCCGAATCGAGGATGTTACCGCCGAAGTCGTGAATAAACCCGGAGACACGGGCCACGATGCCCTTGCGATCTTTACAGTGGATCAGAAGGACAACGGAATCTCTTCTAGTCGACATGCACTCTCGACGACTCCATGAATGGAGTGATGGGTTGCGCAGGGGATGAAGAACCACGTGATGAGATGAGGGCCACCCTTAGCCGACGACGTGGCCTACGAGGTCGTATACAGCGGCATCGGTGATGGCGACTTTGACCATTGCACCCGGCGCAGGAACAGTCGTGTCTTGGCGTACGCGTGGCGGATGGGCGAGGCTGTCGGCCGCATCGTTGATGTACACGACCCCGTCGATTTCCGGAGCGAGTCCTTCATGGCGACCTTCCAGCAACCATTCGGTTTCTTCGGAGACACCATCAACTAACACGTCCACGACTTCACCGATGCGCGCACGTCCCTTCGCAGCGGTAATGCCTTCCTGCAATGCCAGGATTTCATTCCGACGGTCCTCCATCACCGATCGGTCAACTTTTCCGTTAAGCGAGGTAGCTGGTGTATCCTCCTCGTCCGAATACAGAAATACCGCAACCCGATCGAACTCCGTCTCTCGGACGTAGGATTTCAATTCCTCGAAGGCCTCCTCTGTTTCTCCCGGAAACCCCACGATGAACGCGGTGCGAAATGTCACGCCGGGAATGCGCATACGGATTCGCTCGACGAGCGAGGCAATCGCTCTGCGGTCTCCCAATCGGTGCATCCGTTTGAGCATCCGATCATTGATGTGTTGGAGTGGCATATCGATATACTTCGTGATTTTCTCCTCACTCGCATAGAGATCCAGCAAGTCGTCGGTGACTTGCTGCGGGTAGAGATAGAATGGCCTGATCCACCGGAGGCCCTCCACTTTCACGAGCTCTCGTAACAGCGTGACCAATCCGTGCCGCACACCAAGATCGACTCCGTAGTTCACCGTGTCTTGAGAAATCAGGTTGATCTCTTTTACTCCTCCTGCAGCCAGTCCCCTGGCCTCTGCCACAATCGAGTCCACCGGCCGGCTGCGCTGCTTACCCCTCATGATCGGGATCGCGCAGAACGCGCAGTTTCGATTACACCCTTCGGCAATCTTCACATAGGCGCTGTGAGCCTTTCCCAGCCGCAGGCGAGGAGCGTCCGCGTCATACAAATATGGAGGCTCGCTGATCCAGAGACGCCGCTGCCGCCTTTTTGGCGCAAGGAGGGCCCGGCAGATCTCTGCAATTCTGCCAAACTCACCGGTCCCCACGACGCCATCAAGCTCCGGCAATTCTTTGATCAGATCGCGTTGGTAGCGTTGCGCCAGACAGCCGGCAGCAATCAGTACTCTGCAGGACCCGGACCGTTTGAGCTTGCCATGCTCGATGATCGAATTGATCGATTCCTGCTTGGCCTCTTCGATGAAACCGCAGGTGTTAATAATGACGACCTCGGCCTTCTGCGGGTCGCCGGTCAGTTCGAACCCGTCCTGAACGAGGGTGCCTAGCATGATTTCGGAATCGACCTGATTCTTGGAACAACCCAGATTCACAAAGCCGATGGTGGTTGCACCAGTGGCGGTGTTTCGGACCGGGTGTTTTCGACGAACCTGAATAAGCGACGTGGTCATAGCACATCAGTCTACGGGACCGTCAAAAAGCCTGTCAATTGAGAGGACTTGCGCGCCACCGCTTGGTTCCCCTACAGTGCAACCCATGATCCGCACGTTTCACGGCATAAAACCTACCATTCCGAAATCCTGTTTCATTGAAGACACCGGTGTGGTGATCGGCGACGTGGTGATGGGAGAAAACTGCAGCGTGTGGTTCCACGCCGTCATTCGAGGAGACGTGCACTTCATCCGAATCGGAGACCGCACCAACGTACAGGATCTCTGTACGTTGCATGTCACCCACGACACGCACCCGCTCATCATCGGGAGCGACGTGACGATCGGCCACAACGTGATCCTCCACGGTTGTACCATCAAGGATCGGGTGTTGATCGGAATGGGCGCCGTCATTATGGACGGGGCCGTGATTGGAGAAGACTCGGTCGTGGGTGCTGGTGCACTCGTGACCGAAGGGACGGTCGTGCCGGCGAAAAGCCTGATCCTCGGCTCACCCGCCAAGGTGAAACGAGCTGTCACCGAACACGAACTGGTGTGGATCAAGGAATCAGCGGACAACTACGTCAACTATGCGAGTCAGTATCTCGGCGATCCAGAAAAGGCAAGAACCGGCTTTCAGTTCTAATATTCCGACCTTTTGCCTCGATCCTCATCTCACTTCCCAATCTTGATGAAACAAATCGGGTCGCCGACAAGTGCCGTTGCATACTGTCGGCGCTCGACCCGATAGGGAATCTTGTGACGATGACACCACTCGGCGATCCAGACGACTTCTTCTGTGGAGGTCGTGACAAGCCCCGGCCTTATAAGCTTCGGCATGCACCGATCGACAATCTTGCGAACCTTCCGGCGCTCCTTCTCGAATTTGTGCGAGTCGAAGGTTACAGGGTCGGCCCGTCCGTATGAGAGCCGTGACACATAGGGAAAGCGTTCCGGATCATTGAGAACGCTCACGATCCAGAGATGATCGAACCTTCCTTGTGCTGCTGTCGCATCACGCGCTAGAAATGTCACGGGCGATAGCCGGCAGGCACGATTGAGTATCGTGACCTCCGATCGGCGAAGGTTATACGGCTCGACCACCCGCTGAAGTTCGAGCGTTTCAACCAATAGCACGGGCAGCTCTGCCACGCCAGCCCCGACGTATAGGCTCCAGCCACCGCGCGCAAGCTTGGCCCGCAAGGCCACGGCTACGAGACTACCTAAACGCTGACAGGGCCGTCGCTTTACGCGCCAAAATTCCTCTCCGCCCTCATAGCAATACACATCACCGAGGGCACGATAGTCGAGCCGCCCATATACCCGAGCGATTGTCCGCCGGGTGCCCTTGCTCAGGGATCGTGACACAGACCTTCTCATCTCACTCCGGCCAGCTCCGCTGTCACGGCCGTGACGGTATCAATCACCCCGACGAGAAATCGCACATTCAGCGTCTCGACCGTATCGGTTTCTCGATGGTAGTGGGGATTGCGGAAGTTCGCCGTGTCGGTCAGCATGACAGCCGGGTAGTTAGCATCCCAGAACGAGGCATGGTCACTTCGCCTCGTATGGGGGAGGACTTCGCCGCATCCCGGTACGATCAAGGATTGGGTTTTCAGTGCAGGTGCGCGAGACGTGGCACTCCGCTCGATGGCTTGAACGAGATCACGCGCGGTCTCGTTCCCCACGATCGCCAAAAAATCTCCCACGGTCGGAACAGCCTGCGGCACACCGGGCGGAACCTGCTGTGACGCGGGCCGGTTCGAAGAAAATCCCACACATTCCAGAATAATCACGCCTGCGAGCGCTTGGCCATCGGCTTTCAATCGAGCTGCGAGGGCTCGACTGCCCAAACGATCCTGTTCTTCCAAGCAGAAGCCCACCAACCAGACCGGCCGGGAAAACGCAAACTTTCGCAGTCGCGCGGCCATTTCGAGCAGCACCGCGAGTCCGCTGGCGTTATCGTCGGCCCCCGGTGAGTCTGGTACAGTATCGTAATGTGCGCCGATCAGAAGGGGGGACGAATAGGCTCCGCGGAGACAACGAGATGGAGTCTTGACGGCGACAATGTTCCGATAGGTTTCGCCCAACGCGCTGAATGATTGGTGGGAAACGTTCCATCCCGACTTCGCAAACTGGGTGGCGAGATAGTGTGCGGTCTTCTTGAGTGCGCGTGGACTCCGCTCGGGATGGCGCTCGCCAACGAGCGATTGGAGATACCGGCTAATTCGGAAATGTGCTGGTGACACAAGAAGGGCCAGACGGGGCTGAAGCGTTAGGCGACGATTTCGGTCCCGATCCCTTTGTGGGTAAATACCTCAAGAAGAATCGCGTGCGAGATTCGTCCGTCGATGATATGGGCTTTGCCGACTCCGCCAGCCAACGCATCCAGACAGGCATGGACCTTGGGCAGCATCCCTTCGCTGATCGTCCCCCTCTTGACCATCCGCTGAACATCCTTTCGTGAAACGGTCGACAGGTGGCGGCCCTTGGCGTCACGGATACCTTTAACATCCGTCATCACAACCAGTTTTTCAGCCGTCAAGGCTCCTGCGATCGCCCCAGCGACGAGATCAGCGTTAATATTGTACGTGTTGCCTTCCCGGTCCGTTCCGATCGGAGCGATGACAGGGATGTAATGGTCCTGCTGGAGCTTCAGCACTAAGCTCGGGTCCACAGATTGGACTTCCCCGACAAGCCCGAAATCTTCTCCATCCTCTTCGCCGTCGTCCAGATCTTTTTCTAGACTTTCGGCCCACGCCTTGGCGGTGAGCGGGCGTGTCAGCATCAGACCCCCGTCTTTGCCACTCAATCCCACGGCGCGACCACCATGGCGATTCAAGAGATCGACGATTTCCATGTTGATCTTCCCGGCCAAGACCATTTCCACGATTTCCATGGTGGCTTCATCGGTGACCCGGACACCATGTCGGAACTTGGGTTCGATGCCCAACCGGTCCAGCATCTTGTCGATTTGTGGCCCACCGCCATGAACGATGACCGGATTCAGGCCGACATACTTGAGCAGGACAACGTCTTGTGCGAACCGCTCCTTAAGCGACGCATCCGTCATCGCGTGGCCGCCGTACTTAATAACGATCGTCTTGCCCCGGAAGGTTCGGATGTAGGGCAACGCCTCGATGAGGACGTTTGCTTTCTTGATCAGTTTGTTCATTGTTCGCCCCAACTCTCAGCGTCCAACCATCGGCCCCCGTCTTTACCTCAAGACCGGTTGCTGGCTGGGAAGTGGCCGTCGACAACTCGTTGCTGGATGCAGCGGCTCACTCCTTGGCCGCGGCGATTCTATCAATTTCTCCGAGAAATACAATCCCAGTCGATCCATTTGGGTGGCAGAGGCAGGGACATCAGCTTCGCCGAGACGAGTTCTTGTGGTCAGTGGTCGATAGATCGTCATCTCTTGCCTTCCTTGGCGAGCCCACTTTTCATGGCGCGTCCGGCTCGCGGGTGAGTCTTGTCGTACAAGGCAAGGAGTTGGTCCATAGCGACGTGCGTATATTTCTGCGTGGTACTGAGCGAGGCATGTCCCAGCATTTCCTGGATGGCTCGCAAGTCGGCTCCCTCGTCGAGAAGATGCGTCGCAAACGAATGGCGCAACGTGTGCGGACTCACCGGACCGCCAGGAAGCGCGCGCGAGTATCGCGCCACAAGTCGGGCGACACTGCGCGCTGTCAGTCTTCCCCCGCGGCTGTTGCAGAAGAGTGCCGTCCTGTTGAGATTTGAATGCCGAACGTTGGGGTTTGAGGCGAGCCAGACTCTATATTGTCGGATGGCCTCCACCGCCAAATCTCCGATCGGCACAATCCGCTCTTTTCGACCCTTCCCCTGCAGACGGACAAGCCCTTCCTTTGATCTGAGGTCCTCCAAATTGATCCCTACCAATTCGCTGACGCGGGCACCGGTCGAGTAGAGGGTTTCGAGAATTGCGCGATCGCGTAATGACCAGCCGGCCGTCGTATCAGGAAACTCCAGCAACGCCTGGGCCTCGTCTTTCGTTAAGACACGGGGGAGCTGTTTCGGTTGTTTCGGCGACCTGACATCCTCGGCGGGGTTTTGTGGAACAACCCCTTCTCGCTGGAGATACCGAAAGAAGCTGCGGAGGCAGGCGAGCTTTCTCGCTAAGGTGGTGCGTTTCTCGTGCTTGCGATCCAGCCACCGAAGATAAGCGCGGATACTATCAGATTGTACAGCGGCAGGTTCAATAGGTTGAATTCCCGCGGAACCAGCGGTCAGGAAGGAAGCAAATTGCCGGAGGTCGGACGCATAATTCCGCAGCGTTTCTCGTGATGCCCCCCGCTCAACATCGAGAAACGTCAGGAAAGCCCGAACTGCTTTATCCATGTGGACAGGTCCTCGAGAGCGCGTTGCCCCAACAGCCGCCGCTTTTGTTCCTTATCGCGAACGGGAGTCGCCAGGGGCGGGAAGAGCCCGTAGTTGATATTCATCGGTTGAAAATAACGGGGATCCGTCGCCGTGATGTGAGACACGAGACAACCATGCGCGGTGGTCGAAGGCGGCGTGACAAGAGGAAGCCCCGCAAGCCCGCGGGCGGCATTGATGCCGGCAAGCCCTCCCATCGCCGCAGAATCCGTGTATCCCTCCACACCAACCAACTGCCCAGCAAAGAATAAAGTTTCTCGTTCCTTGAACTGGAGTGTGTTGCGCAGCAGTTGCGGAGCGTTGATAAAGGTGTTGCGATGCAGGCTGCCATAGCGGAGGAACTCGGCCTGTTCAAGACCGGGGATCATTCGGAACACCCGCTTTTGTTCCCCGTAGGTCAATTTCGTCTGGAAGCCGACCAGGTTGTAGCAGGAACGATGCGCATTCTCCGTCCGTAACTGTACGACGGCGTAAGGCTTCGTGCCTGTTTTGGGATCTTCCAATCCCACCGGCTTCAAGGGGCCGAATTGCATTGTCTGCCGTCCTCGCTCGGCCATCACTTCAATCGGAATACAGCCCTCGAAGTAAGGCGTCTTTTCGAAGTCTTTCGGCTGGACCTTCTCTGCCGCGAGCAAGGCTTCGTAGAAATTGTTGTATGTCGTCTCGTCCATGGGACAGTTCAGATAATCGTCGCCACCCTTGTCATAACGTGAGGCGCGGAACACGATATCCATATCGACGGAATCGGCGTCGACAATCGGAGAAATGGCATCGTAAAAATACAGATGTTTGGTTTGGGTCAGTCGGGCAATGGCCTGGGACAGCTTATCGGACGTCAAAGGACCAGTAGCCACCACGCAGAGGCAGTCCGTCGGAATGTCGGGAATTTCTTCTCGCAGAATGCGAATATGAGGATGGCTCTCCAGAGCTTGGGTGATCCTGAAGGAAAACAGCTCTCGGTCAACGGCCAAGGCCGAACCGGCCGGAACGCGAGATTGATCGGCCGCCCGCATAATTAGCGAGTTGAGACGGCGCATTTCCTCCTTCAAGATTCCTGGGGCATTTTGTAGGTCCACTGAGCCGAGTGAATTGGAGCAGACGAGTTCCGCTAGTCCACCGGTTTTATGAGCCGGCGTCATTTCTTTTGGACGCATCTCGTAGAGCGTGACTTTGGCCCCTCGATTAGCGGCCTGCCAGGCCGCTTCCGATCCAGCAAGCCCTCCACCGATGATGACGACGTCATCCCGCACTGCGCGAAGCTCCATGAGGGAAAAACTGCGAGAGAAGGCATTGTAGGAACCGCGTTTTCGGGAAGTCAAGGCGAGCTGAATGTAGGGACGAGGCAAAGGGTATGAAGCTAGAGGTTCCTCCTTGAAATCTCTAACTGCAAACCCCTCGATCAAGTTACCCGCTGTGTTGATCCCTTTTGAAGCACCATGCTAGACTCGCGCACCGTGGGCGATTAGCTCAGTGGGAGAGCGCTTCCTTCACACGGAAGAGGCCACAGGTTCGATACCTGTATCGCCCACCATCTTTTCAACCACTTCCGAGACAGCGCTCTTCGACGTCCTCAGCACTGTGGTCGATTTTGTGTCACGGTGCCCGCGTCGGTCCAGAACATCCACCCCATCCCGCAAGCTCTCCGGGTAGTGATGGGCATACCGTTGCGTCATCATCGAAGACTTGTGCCCGAGGAGCCGCTGCACCTTGTACAGATCGATCCCGGATTGAACCAGCCGGGTCGCGAAGGTATGCCGGAGGTCGTGGAAATGACAATCGACGATGCCAGCCTTGGCCATCGCAGGCCGCAGAGCCCGTCGAAGATGGTTTGGATCAATAGGTGTGCCGGCCATACTCGGAAACACGAGACTTGTTTTCAGGTGGCGCACCTTGGCCTTCTCCGTGAGGAGAGCCATCACGGTCTGATTCAACGGCACCGTGCGTCGCTCCCCATTCTTCGATCGAAACACCGTCACCGTTCTCCGGAACAGATCAACTCCGCTCCACGTCAGCGCCAGGATCTCACCCAGGCGCATCCCGGTATGGAGAGCAAACACCACCAGTTCCCGCAGCCACGACGGGCAGGCGGCGAGTAATCGCGTCTCCTCATCTTCCGTCAGCCAGCGTTCTCGCTTGTTCGCGCCCTTTTCTAGGGACACCCGGCTGACCGGATTATCACGGCACCACTCCCACTCCCGCTTGGCGAGATTGAAGGCCTTTCTCAAACAGGTCAACTCTCGGTTGATCGAGGCGGCCTTCACCCCAGCCGCGTAGCGTCTGCTCTTGTAGTCAACGATCAGCTTGGGCGTGATCTGCGCCAAGGTCCGATCGCCAAAGAAATCCCGGAAGTGTTTGACGAACACCTGACAACTCTGTCGACTGGCCAGCTTGATCATATGTTCCCGTTCAAAGCGATCCATCAGATCATCGAAGGTCCGCGTCCTTTCCTCCAAGCTGTCAAAATACTGCCCTTCGATAAGCTGAATCTTGACCTTGGCCAGGATCGACCCGGCCATGGCTTGATTGGTCGTCCCCGTAGACCGGCGTATCCGTTGACCCTGAAACATGAAATTCATCCACCAGACCTTACCTCGTTTAACGAGCCCCATCGTCTCCCTCCTTTCCCGTTGGGCTCGCTATTGGTCTGGTTTCCCCGTGGCGGGGATTATAGGCATCCCGCCTGGCGCGAGCAATGACTCGGCTAAGGTCAAACCCAGTTACACGCATGCGGTGCACGGGCCGGTCTTTAACTGGTTTTCGACAACTCTCTAGCCAATGGTCAATGTCATCCTTCCGGAAGCGCAGAAGGCCATGAATCTTCAGACAGGGAATTCGTCCCTGTGCCGCCCAGGCATAGAGGGTCGCCGGTTTGATTTGTAAGTGCTGGGCGAGAGCGTTGACGGTCATCAACATTGATGTCGTCTCGTGTGGACCTCATTAAGAGGGAATTTGCACAGGTATAGCGGAGACAGCATGAGTGATCAAAAATCCGACAACTAGGTCGCACGAGCATGTCGGGTCTTTGCTTCGAGGGCACTGCTTTGAAATAATCAACCCGATGAAGTATCGGCCAGAATCATGGCGTGACCGTCTCGAAGCCCAGGATGAAGACTCCCGAGCGTTCCTGCTATTGGGCCAAACGCTCGTGCAGCTGCTGGATCTTGCGGACAGGGGATTCGCACCTGAGGGAGCCCGCATTCTCATGGAGCAGGCGGCTTCAGTCGACTGGAGGAAAGCCTATCTCAACTCGCCGCAAGTGATGGCAGAGATGGCTAAGAGCATTGATCTCCCAGCGACTGCCGAACTTCCGAGCAACGACAAAGCCCTTGGGCCGGTGCTGCGAGAAACCATGGATCGGCTCAAAGGGTTCATGAAGCGGATTGATGGCCTGACAGACCAACGGACCGGTCTCTTTACTCACGCAGCGATGAAGACGAAAGAACTGAAACGGGTCATGGACGCTGTGCTACCCCAACTCGGGAGGTTTCTGATTGAACTGAAGGTCGCCACTGATCATGTGCTAGCCCTGATGATATGGAAGACGACTATGCGCGACCTGCTGATATCAGCTGAGGCGGGTGATGATACGGCGCTATGCAAGGTGCTCTCCGTGAATCCCTTGCTGGCCTATCACGCATCGATCGGGCAGCGCATCCAGCAGGCCACGGCACACCGAGAGCATCTCATCCTTCGCCAGATTCAGAAGGCAATTGCAAAGCGTCCCCCTCGTCACAAGAATGCCAAGGCGGGCTTCATCATGGCCGGCTTGTGGGAAGCGAGGTTGAAACGACTCCCCTCCAGACAGATTCAAGGGTTCCTACGAGACGTGGGGGCTTCGCAACGTCCCTTCCCCACAGGCCTTGGAACGGTGTGCACAACGGTTGGGACTCAAGAAGTATTGCACCGAGTCGCCAAGGATGGGGAATGAAGACGAATAAACACCAAACGCTGTTGTTAGTGAAATCCAAGCAAACGGTACGGGCCAGGGATCTCGTGGAGGCATTTGGCTACTCGGCCCCGACCGCACGCTCGTACCTTTCCCACCTCAAACGACAGGAATTGCTGGAACGATCAGAGAGGGGTCACGGGCTGACCGATAAAGGACTAGCGCGCCTCGAATTTTTCGACGTGAGTGGATGCGCCGATCCTGCCTGCCCACTCTGTCGACAGAAAGCCGGTCTGCTTACCTGTCCCCGCTGCAGCTATCAATTGTCGAAAGAGAAACTCCGTATTCTTCCCGAACAGGACTTCCTGGTGGTCGTGCGTCATGCCGGGGTTTACTGCCACCGGTGCTGGAAGCTCCTCTTCAGCGAAGCCCAGGCGCATTTGATGGGCATTCCCAAGGAGGCCGCATGAAAGTAGGATGGAGCATTACCCCGCTCGGTTGGATCCTAATTGTTGTCCTCGCTACCGTCCTCCTCTACCACATTGTCACCAAGCTGAAGCGTCCCCCCAAAGAAAATTACTAGACACATCAGCTCTGCCTTTAAGGCGTGAAGTGCTCCCTCCAGCGTTCTCGTTCGTTTCGTACTCCATGTGTCTTTCTGTGTGACTCCCTTTCATCAATGAGTGTTTAGGTGATCCCACATGAGCACCGATGGCGTGAAGAGAGAGTCCATCACGCACAACTAGCTTACGCGTGGTACGCGGCTTTACTCACTGTACTCGAAATCACAAGCTTACTCCGTAGGTAGGTGAGCAACTGACTAAACCAAAGGAATATGCTTTTCGAAACCGTCTGTCTTGGGATCTGTGTTGCTAAAGTCGGGATTTGATTGAGGTCAATTCAGCCCCCAACATTGATGCGAGTTTCACAGGTCTTACCCTAATTGCCACAGGTCTTGGGACCTGGGAGAGAGCGAGGCTAAGTGACATCTGAGCCGAAAATAGCCCTGCAATTCGACCGTTAAATCTCCCTCATCATTGTCTCTAAGAAGACCCGCCTGGCTAGGTCCAAAATCCCTCCGATAATTGACGATGAGACTCGGTCGATTTCTCAGGAAATTTGACTTATCCTTGAGCCAGTCCAAAAACAAATCCTTATGAGCCCCCTACCAAATCGCAGTGTCTCTCTGAAACACGATGGACCAGCGGGCCTGGTCGTCTTCCTGGTCGCACTTCCCCTGTGTCTGGGTATCGCCCACGCCTCCGGGGCGCCACTGTTCGCCGGTATCATTGCTGGAATTGTCGGCGGCTGCCTGATATCGATGTTATCCGGCTCGCAGGTCAGCGTCAGTGGTCCGGCCGCTGGGCTCGTCGTGATTGTTGTCACAGCCATTCAGACCCTGGGCTCCTATCAAGCGTTCCTGGCCGCGGTGGTCCTCTGCGGGGTGATTCAGATCGGGCTGGGAGTAGCGGGTGCCGGAGCCATCGGCGATTATGTGCCGAACTCCGTCATCAAGGGGATGCTCGCTGGGATCGGGTTGGTGATCGTGCTCAAGCAGATTCCGCATGCGCTTGGCCAGGATCTCGACTGGATCGGCGACTTGAGCTTTCTGGAAGCTGACCACGCGAACACGCTGTCGGCTATCTTCACCGCCGCCGTTCATGTGCTCGACGGTCCGCTCGTGATTTCAGTGCTGAGTGTGGTCACCCTTATCGGCTGGGAGAAGCTGGCAAAAGGAGGGGCGCGCGTGTTCACGGTCGTGCCCGGCTCCGTCGTGGTCGTTGTGCTGGGAATTCTCGTGAATCAGGTCTTTCGAGTTGTGACTCCGGGACTGTACATCAGCGAGCCGCAGCACCTCGTGGACCTCCCGGTGGCCGAATCGTTCTCGGATCTGGTCCATCAGTTCACCGTCCCTGATTTTTCCGCGGTTGCAGACCCAAACTTGTGGGCGATCGGTCTGACGCTGGCTATTGTCGCCAGCATTGAAAGCTTGTTGTCGCTCGAAGCAGCCGATCGCCTCGATCCGTTCAAGCGGATCTCGCCCCCCAGTCGGGAACTCTGGGCGCAGGGGGCAGGCAACGTGGTCTCAGGGCTTCTGGGCGGCTTACCTGTGACCAGCGTTGTCATTCGTACCTCCGCGAACGTCTATGCCGGTGCCCGGACCTGGGTCGCCGCCTTTGTTCATGGGCTCCTCTTGCTGGCGAGTGCCTTGCTGATCCCGCACCTGCTGAATCAGGTCCCCCTGGCCAGCCTGGCGGCGATCCTCATCATGGTGGGATACAAACTCACCAAACCGGCCGTGTACCAGTCCGTGTACCGACTGGGCATGACCCAGTTCATCCCCTTTCTCGTGACCGTGATGGCCATTGTGTTCACGGACCTTCTCAAGGGGGTCTTGCTAGGCTTGGCGTGCGGACTGTTTTTCGTCCTCAGGAGCAACCACCGCGACGCGGTCACGGTCGTCACCAGGAACAAGGCCTGCCTCATTCGTCTGAACAAAGACGTGACATTTCTCAATAAGAACGAACTCCGAACGAAACTGCGAGCCATCGAAGGCGGGACCGATGTGCTAATCGATGGAACGAAAGCCCCGTACATCGACCGCGACATTCTGGAAGTCGTGGAAGATTTTCAGAAGATGGCTGACCACCAAGGCATCTCGGTCGAGCTCAAACATGTGGCAGGAAAAACCCTCAGACCGGAGCGCTAACATGATGGACCCGTACGTCAAGCTCTTGCTATCGAACGAAGCCTGGGTGAAGGAGAAGCTAGCGCTGCGCGGAGATTTCTTTGAACGGGCGGTCAGCGGACAGAACCCGCAGTTTCTGTGGATCGGGTGCTCCGATTCGCGGGTGCCGCCTGAGGACATGACCGGGTCGGAGCCGGGGGAGCTGTTCGTCCATCGAAACATCGCCAATCAGGTGTCCGACCACGACGTGAGTGTCCTGAGCGTCCTCGAGTATGCGGTAGGGGTACTACAGGTGCAGCACATTATCGTGTGCGGGCATTATCAGTGCGGCGGGGTGTTCCACGCGATGCAACATGAGGACAGCGGCGTCATCGACCAATGGCTCACCCAAGTGAAGGCGATCCACCGCCGCCACGCGGGGGAACTCGATTGCATAGCAGACTCCGCGCTGTGCTTCGACCGCATGGTCGAGCTCAATGTTGCCGCGCAGGTAAGGAATGTCGCCCAGACGGCGATCGTGCAGAAAGCTTGGTCAGGAGACCGGGGGCCTCACCTGCATGGATGGGTCTATGATTTGCGGACGGGGACACTCAAGGAACTTGAGACGCTGACCGGCTCGGACAAGTCTAGTCCTGGATGAAGGTTACACTGAACCCCAAACCGCTCGCATCGGAGAGCTAACGGGATCGTACAGCTCGAGTCTCAAAAACAGTTGATTTTGATGCTAGGCTAGCGTAATGAAATCCTCCCGCGTCATCAAGGTGTTAGAGGATTATTTTTAAAATGCTTTTGCCCTAGATTCGAAGAATCGGAACTAAGGTGATACTGATGAAGGACTCGCGAGTTACCGTTCTATTTTTCCTATCCTGTTTCTTTGTGGCTGGATTGGCAACCCAGTTCATCTGGGCAGCCACGGGAGATGCCGCAAAAGGGAAGATAATCTATGACACCAACTGCTTGCCCTGTCATGGGGAGCGAGGAAAAGGAGACGGCCCCGTCGCTGCAACACTCCGGCCGTCACCGACTCCTTTGATCAGTCCGAAGACGCGGGTTAAATCTGATGGTGACCTGCTGACTATAATTAGGGATGGTCGGGCGGTGATGCCGGCTTGGAAAAACCGGCTCAAAGACCAAGATATTCAGGATGTGTTGGCCTACATACGGAGCCTGAGCGAGTAACTCTGTGCGTACGGTGCTAAAAACATCTTCGCTTTATGATTTGAACGAGGGGGAGGACTTGCGATAGACGTATCAATTTGACATGTTGTGTATACAGTCTAACTCGAAAGCAGAAAGGGGTAACCGCTATGGTTAGCAGTCGCGTATTGGGCATCTTTGGGATTGCAATGGGAACTACAATGTGGATATTGGCTTTATCCGTTCCGTCGCCTGTGTCGGCAAAAACCAAGATCAGCCCAGATGCCGAGATACATGCCGATCAAAAGAAGGTTCACGAAATAATAGCCACTTTCGAGAAGGCGGAGGACGCCCTTGAGGCAAGGAATCTAGAATCGCTTATGGCGCTCTATTCCAAAGACTATTCCTACCACGGCCTCACCAAGGATGACATCAGGAAAATATGGAAAGACCTATTTGCTCAGAGCCACCGTATAGCCAGTGAACATAGGTTCTCTAAGATCGTGGTAGCGGATGGTACGAACCCGAAAGCGGAAGTCACCTGCACCGGAAGCTTCTGGTCAACTTCGGATGAATCGGGGAAACGGGTGAACATTGACAGCTGGTACGAGGAAGTCCACTACATGGTTTATGAGGACGGAGCATGGAGGATTCGTGGTCATGCGGGTGAGGCCTCGAAAGACCCACTATTTGGGAAGACGCCGCACCCGTTGTTTTGAGCTAGCGATCAGCCTGTAAGTTCCCATGTGCTCATTTTGTGCTCAACTCCACCTCACTCCAGCTCATTCCAGCCTACTCCAGCCAAAGTTTGGATTTCGCGCAAACTTTGGCTGGAGTGGGCCTCAGTGAGCCTGAATAGGCTGGAGGAGGGTCCGGGACACGGTTT